>NZ_FR893489.1:28416-32336 GCF_000435435.1 Alistipes sp. CAG:29
GGCTGAACCGCCACGTGGCTTTCCGCCGTTCGCCGCTTGCCACGGGGACGCAGCTTTTCCGCTACCTCCTCTCCGTCGCCGGCTCGGTGGTGGTCAATTATCTCTTCCTGAAATTCTTCGTCGAGTTGTGCGGGTTTTGGGCGACGCCTTCGCAAATGATGGCCTCGCTGGGGACGATGGTGTACAGCTATCTGGCTGCCAAGTATTTCACCTTTCGCAACGCCGTCCGCGAATAACCGCGGGGCCGGGCGTGTCAGCCTTTCCGGTTCTCCTCCTTGAGTTTCTGCAGTTCGTACATCCTGTCGCGGAATTTCGCGGCGGCGAGGAAGTCGAGCGATTTGGCCGCACGTTCCATGTCTTCGCGCGCCTTGTCGATCAGCGTGTCGATGTTCTCGCTTGCGGCATAGGTTCTCTGTACGTCCGCGGCGGCCATGTAGTGGTCTTCGGCGAGCGGGTAGCTCGCCGCTATTTCCGGGACGTCGGTGCGCGCGGAGAGCAGGGTGCTTTGCCCCGTGCCGCTCTTCTGCGCCCGGCGCGGCAGCATGCCGTGCTCCATGTTGTAGCGCACCTGTTTCTCGCGCCGGCGGTTGCTCTGCTCGATGGCGAAGCGCATGGAGTCGGTGCAGGTGTCGGCATAGAGGATCACGTTGCCCTGTGAATGGCGCGCGGCGCGTCCCGCGATCTGCGTCAGCGACCGCACGTTGCGCAGGAAACCCTCCTTGTCGGCGTCGAGGATCGCCACCAGCGCCACTTCGGGCAGGTCGAGGCCTTCGCGCAGCAGGTTCACGCCCACCAGCACGTCGAACATTCCGGCCCGCAGGTCTTCCAGAATCTGGATGCGTTCCAGCGTATCCACGTCCGAGTGGATGTAACGGTTGCGCACGCCCACCCGGTCGAAATATTTCGAAAGTTCCTCGGCCATGCGTTTGGTGATGGTCGTCACGAGCACCTTGTCGTCGTCTTTCACGCGCTTGTCGATCTCCTCCAGCAGGTCGTCGATCTGGTTGGCTGTGACGCGCACCTCGAGCGGCGGGTCGACCAGCCCCGTGGGGCGGATCAGCTGTTCGACGATCACGCCTTCGCTCTTCATCAGTTCGTAGTCGGCGGGCGTGGCGCTCACGTAGATCGACGTGCCCTGCAACTGCTCGAACTCGGCGAAGGTCACCGGACGGTTGTCCTTGGCCGCCGGGAGTCGGAATCCGTACTCCACGAGGTTTTCCTTGCGGGCGCGGTCGCCGCCGTACATGGCGTGTACCTGCGGCAGCGTGACGTGGCTTTCGTCTACGACGAGCATGTAATCCTTCGGGAAATAGTCAATCAGGCAGAAAGGGCGCGTGCCCTCGGCGCGGCCGTCGAAATAACGCGAGTAGTTCTCGATGCCGGGGCAGTACCCCAACTCCTTGATCATCTCGACGTCGTATTCCACGCGCTGCTTGATGCGCTGCGCCTCCGTCGTGCGTCCGGCACGCTCGAAGAATTCGATCTGCCTGCCCAGATCCAGGTATATCTGTTGTACGGCGCAGTTGATGCGCTCCTTGGTGGTTACGAAGAGGCTCGTGGGGTAGAGCGTCAGGTTGTCGAGCGAGTGGATACGCTGCCCCGTCGCGGGGTCGATGGTCTGGATGGCCTCGACCTCGTTGTCGTAGAACATTACGCGGAAGCACTGGCTGCCGAATTCGCCGAAGGCCGCCATGATGTCCACCGTGTCGCCGTTGACGCGGAACGTCGCCGGTTCCAGGTCGCGTTCGGTGCGCGTGTAGAGCGCTTCGACCAGCTTGTAGAGGAAATGCTTGTAGCTGACGACCTGCCCGACCCGGATGTTGATGGCCGTGGCATGGAAATCCGCCGGGTTGCCGGCGCCGTAGAGGCACGATACGCTCGATACGACGATCACGTCGCGGCGCCCCGACAGCAGCGTGGCTACGGTGCGCAGGCGCAGTTTCTCGATCTCGGCGTTGATCGAAAGGTCTTTTTCGATGAAGGTGTCCGTCGAGGGGAGGTAGGCCTCCGGCTGGTAATAGTCGTAGTAGGAGACGAAATACTCCACGGCGTTCTCCGGGAAGAAATTGCGGAACTCGCCGTAAAGCTGCGCCGCGAGCGTCTTGTTGTGGCTCAGGACGAGCGTCGGGCGGTTCAGCTGCGCGATGACGTTGGCCACGGTGAAGGTCTTTCCCGCGCCTGTCACCCCCGTGAAGGTCTTTCCCGAGCCTGTCACCCCCAGCAGGGTGTTATGTTTGGAGCCGTGCCGGATCGAGCCGACGAGCTGTGCGATCGCTTCCGGCTGGTCGCCCATCGGGGCGTAATCCGATACCAACTTGAAATCCATGGTGCAAAAGTAGGTAAAAAAAACGGTATGGTGAAATGTCGCCCCGGTTTGGCCAAGGCGGAGCGTCTGTTTTGAAACGTACCGGGGACAGTTAAAATTGTCCCGCCACGCCATATCCCTGGTAATAATGTATAGCTTTGTGCCGATAGATCGTGTGCAACGTATGAAGCTGTTCGAAAGCGAAGGCTGGAAGTCGTTCCGGCTCAATTCCCTGGCCGTGATCCTGGGTGTCGTCATTACGTTCGGGGGCGGGCGGCTTATTACGAACTGCCAGAAACGGCAGGATGCCCGGGAGATTGTCGGGCTGTTCAAGTCCGATGTGCTGCGCCACCTCGATATGTCGGAAGGGGTGATCGCCGATTTTACGACCGAGATGTATGCCATGCGGCAATGTGCCGCCGCATCCGGCCGCGGGGAGTTGGACAAGGTGCACGAAGATACGCTCCGCTGCGCCCTGAGCTTGTTTTTCTCCGTGCACGGGAAAATCAGGAGTGCTGCTTCCGCTGCCAGATGGATGACACGCTCGGTTCCGGGTTCATCACCCGAGGCTTGGTGCCTGCCTGCGGATTGAACGAGGCCATCCGCGCCGAGCTGGAAGACATCAGGACGGTTGGGTACTGATCTTCTCCGCCCGGCAAAAACTTTTTGCACCCCGCTAAGGGTTGGGGAATTATTGCTATCTTTGCAGACATGATCGACAGGGAAACAGTAGACCGCATTTATGCAGCCGCCAATATCGTGGATATTATCGGCGAGTACGTCACGCTCAAGCGCAAGGGCGTGAACTACCAGGCCTGCTGCCCGTTCCACAACGAGAAAACCCCGTCGTTCGTCGTGTCGCCCTCGAAGGGGGTATATAAATGCTTCGGCTGCGGCAAAGGCGGCAATGCCGTCACGTTCCTGATGGAGCACGAGAACATCACCTATCCCGAAGCCCTGAAGATGGTGGCCAAACGCTATGGCATCGAAGTCAAGGAGAAGGAGATGTCCGAGGAAGAGGTGCGCCGCAACGACGACCGCGAGTCGATGTTCGCACTCAACGGCTGGGCGGCCGATTATTTTGCCAACTACCTCCATCACGAGACTGAGGGGATGAGCGTGGGCATGGCTTACTTCCGCCAGAAACGCGGCATGACCGACGCCACGATCAAGAAGTTCGGCCTCGGGTTCTGCCCCGCGCGCGGCGACCGGATGTCGAAGGATGCGCTGGCGGCGGGATATAAAAAGGAGTTCTTGGTCTCTACCGGCCTTTCGCTCGAACGCGAGAGCGACGGTTCGCTCTACGACCGCTTCCGCGACCGGGTGATTTTCCCCGTACATAACATTTCGGGGCGCATCGTCGCTTTCGGCGGCCGTACGCTGCGTACCGACAAGACCGTTGCCAAGTACCAGAATTCGCCCGAGAGCGAGATATACAGCAAGAAACGTGAGCTGTACGGACTCTATTTCGCCAAGAAGGCGATCCAGCAGCTCGACTTCGCCATCATGGTCGAAGGCTATACCGATGTGATTTCGATGCACCAGGCGGGTGTCGAGAACGTCGTTTCGTCGTCCGGGACATCGCTCACGACCGAGCAGATACGCCTGCTGAACC
>NZ_FR893489.1:32342-48386 GCF_000435435.1 Alistipes sp. CAG:29
CACGCAGATACGCCGGCTGAACCGTTTTACGAAAAATATCACGGTCATTTACGACGGAGACTCGGCGGGTATCCACGCTTCGCTGCGCGGGATCGACATGATCCTCCGGGAGGGGATGAACGTGCGCGTGGTGCTGCTGCCCGAACCCGAGGATCCCGACTCCTTCGCCCGGGCGCACACTGCGGCCGAGGTGCAGGAATATATCCGGGCCAACGAGCAGGATTTCCTGGCCTTCAAAGCAAAATTGCTGTTGGAGGCCGCCCAGGGCGACCCGATCCGGAAGGCGGCGCTGATCGCCGACATGGTGCAGTCGATCGCGCAGATTCCCGATCCGATCCAGCGGTCGGTTTACATCAAGGAGTGCGCGCGGATCATGGACATCGACGAGAACATCCTGATCTCGGAGGTGGCGCGCAAGCGCATGGCGACGACCGGCGACCGCGAGGCTGACGAATTCGTACGCCGCCAGACGGCGTTGCGGAAGGCGGAGGCTCCGCAGCCCGAGGTGGAATTCGTGAAGCAGGTCGAGGCAGGGAGCAGCACCGAGGCGCTCGAACGCGAACTGGTGAAATACCTGCTCAAATACGGCCATTGTTCGTTCGAGTTCAAGGAGGGGCGCACGATGGTGGCGTGCAACGTCGCGGAGGTGATCTTCCTGGAACTGGACAGCGACGGGCTTACGTTTCGCAATCCGCTATACAACAGTATTTTGGCAACTTACCGTGAGCAGTGGAAGATTCTCGGTACGGGGGTGGAAGTCCCGGCGCACTTTTTCCTGAACCATCCCGACCCGGAGGTGTGCAACGCCTCGGTCGACATCCTTACGTCGGACGACAATTACGTGGCCAGCCAGCTGTGGCGGCGCAAGGACATCCATGTCGAGAGCGATGCCGAGATGCTGGCCGTAGGGGTGCCGAAGGCCGTGACGCTCTACAAGTCGAAGGTGATCGAAAGCTATATCAAGGAGTGGCAGGCCAAGCTCGCGGACGAGAGCCTCACGGACGAGCAGGTCGGCGAGGTGATCCAGCGGCTGGCCGGGTTCAACAAGGTGAAAGTGACGATTGCAAAGAAATTGCAGCGGTTGATATTATGACCGCGCCCGGCGGAGTGCCGGGCGGGAATATGCCGGGGTTTGAATTTTAAAAGAAAAAAGGGGCGGGTCTCGGGTCGTACACGTATCACTACGCATACCGTGTGCAAACAGAAAATAAACAGAAAGATGTGTAAAACATATCAAAGATAAAAGAATTAGTTACCTTGACCGATTCCCACCCCTGCGAATAAATAGGCAATTATTGTGCCGATTCCGAATATATGAGTGAACAGAAAAAGATAAATATCCGTAACAAGCGCGCGACGTTCGACTATGAGATTCTGGAAGAGTACGTTGCGGGCATCGTGCTCGTTGGTACCGAGATTAAGTCCATCCGTGCGGGCAAGGCTTCGCTGACTGATTCGTTCTGTTATTTCGACAAGGGCGAGCTGTGGATACGGGGTGTCAACATCGCCGAATACGGGTGGGGCACCTGCAACAACCATGCGCCGCGCCGCGACCGGAAACTGCTGCTCAACCGCCGCGAGCTGGACAAACTCCAGCGTGCGGGGCAGGACAAGGGCCTCACGATCGTGGGGCTGCGCCTGTTCCTGAACGAACGGGGACTGGCCAAGGTCGTGGTCGGGCTGGCCCGGGGCCGGAAGACCTATGACAAGCGCGAATACCTGAAGGAAAACGATGCCAAGCGTGAGATCGACAAGGCGATGAAAAATTACAAACGATGATACGAGCTGTTTTCCTCGATGTGGACGGTACGCTGATCAGTTTCAAGACCCATGAAATACCCGCTTCGGCACGCGATGCCCTGGTGCGGGCGCATGCGCGGGGCATCCGGCTCTTTATCGCTACGGGGCGTGCGGCGAACGACCTCGCTCCGCTCGAGGGGATTCCCTACGACGGCGTGGTGTCGCTCAACGGCGCACGGTGTGTGGCTGCCGACGGGCGTGTGGTAAGCCAGCACCCGATTCCGCGGGCCAATTTCGAACGCGCCATGGAGCTCTCCTCGCAGATGGGATTCCCGCTGGCGCTGGAACTGGAGAGCGGTGTATTCGTCAACCGTGTGACGCCCGAGGTGGAACGGCTGGCGCATATGGTCGCGCATCCCGTGCCCGAGCAGACCGACCTCCGTGCGCTTTTCGGCCGGAGCGAGTGCTGCCAGATGTGTTTCTATCTGGATACGGAGACCGAACGGCGCGTTATGGCGCAGTTGCCCGGGCTTGCGGCGAGCCGGTGGTGCCCGATTTTCGCCGACATCAATGTCGCAGGCATCGACAAGGCCACGGGTATGAGGGAATTTATGTCCGCCTGCGGATTACGGGCTTCGGAGGTCGCGGCCTTCGGCGACGGCGGCAACGACGTGGCGATGTTGTCTGCCGCGGGGGTGGGGATTGCCATGGGCAATGCCTGCGACGAGGCGCTGAACGCCGCCGACTACGTGACCGCTACGGTCGATGAGGACGGCATTGCCCGGGCGCTGGGGCATCTGGGTATTCTGGACGATTGAGTTTGAATTTATCGAAGATATGAGCTTGATTCTATGTGTCGAGACCGGTACGGACGTTTGTTCGGTCGGTATTGCAAAGGACGGGGAGCTGCTTTCGCTGCGCGAGAGCGACGAAGGGCGCGACCACGCCCGCAAGGTCGGCGTGTTCGTCGACGAGCTTTTGCGCGAAACGGGCATTGCGCCCGACGAACTGGATGCTGTGGCCGTGGGCAAGGGCCCCGGCTCCTATACGGGGCTGCGGATCGGCGTTTCGTTCGCCAAGGGGCTGTGCTACGGGGTGCGTAAGCCGCTGGTGGCCGTCGGGTCGCTCGATGCGCTGGCCGAAGTGGCGCTCGAAGATTACGAAGCCGGAATTCTTTCCGTCCCCGACTGGGAACATGCCTACCTCTGCCCGATGGTCGATGCCCGCCGCATGGAGGTCTATGCGCAGGTATTCGATACGGCCGGAAAGCCCCTTAACGAGGTTTCGGCCGAGGTCGTCGACGGGGAGAGTTTTGCGCACTTCCGTGCGCAGGGGAGGCCGTTCGTGATCTTCGGCAGCGGGGCCCGCAAATGCGCCGGGATACTGCCCGACGCCGTGCTTGTCGAGGTAGCCCCTTCCGCACGCGGGCTTGCGCGGCTGGCCCAGCGTGCGCTCGATGCGGGATGCACGGAAGATATCGCCTATTTCGAACCTTTCTACCTGAAGGATTTTGTCGTTACGACGTCGAAGAAAAAGTTGTTTTGACGGTGTTTTTCATGCTGTGGCGTCCTGCATGGCCGTAAGACCCGGGGCTTTTCGGGGTTGCTGTACGGCGAACCCACAGAATCGGGGTTTCGGCGGGAGTGTATCGGTATGACGGAAGCGGAGTTGATAAAATGCCTGTCGGAGCGGTTTTATTCCGATTTTGCCGACACGGTGGCCCGGCGCGTGCGCGATGCGGATGCCGTGGGGTTGCTGTATGAGGTGGTGACCTCCCGCTGCGAGGGGTTGCCGCGTGCCGTGGGGCACAAGGTGGCTTTCCGGGGTGCGTATGTGCTCGAAAAGATCTATTTCGACGCCCCGGATTCGTTCATGCCCTATGCCGGCCTGTTTTGCCGGACGGATTTCCCGGCCTGCGCCGATCCCAGCGCCCGGCGCCATTTCGCAAAGGTCATGGCCGACCTGCTGGGGCGTTACACGCCCGAGGTGCGGGATATGGAGCGGATTGCCGAGGCTGCCGCCCGGTGGGCAGTCGATCCGGGGGCGAAGGTCGCCGTGAAGATTTGGGCGGTCGAGGTGCTGAAGCATTGCCGGCAGCGTGTCGGCTGGGTTCAGGAGGTGTGGGACGACCTTGTGGAGACGATGGCGCACGACGCAACGCCGGGGATCGAAGTGCGGATGCGCAAAAGCTGGAAGGAATCCAGCAGGCCGTGAGTCGGGTTTTGCGCACGACATGGGAAATCTCCTGCCGGGAAATGTAAAAGCCCGCCGAACATCGGCGGGCTTTTGCATGTTATAGGGGGCTTTGCCCTCCCCGTGTTCCTCTGTACCCGGGTATCCGGGCTGGCGCGCCGGGCATTTCGGTTATTCTTCGCCTCCGGCTCCGGGAACCGGATTCCCGCCCCCGGTTTCGGCGGCGGGGATGCCCGGGAGGTCGTCCTCCCCGGCGGCTTCAAGCGTGCGCGCGGAGTGCTGTTTCTTGGTTTGCAGGCGCGCCGTCCTGCGCAGCCGTTCCCCGACGCGGATGATGTTGTCGTTGCCCGTGCAGAGCCGTTTGTAGGCGTCGTCATAGGCGTCGCGTGCCTTGTCCAGTGCCGTGCCGACCCCTTCGAGCGAACCGGTGAAGGCCACCAGTTGTTCATAGAGTTTCAGCCCGCATGCGGCGATGTCTCTGGTGTTCTTGTCCTGGTCGTTGTATTTCCACAGGTCGGCGACCAGTTTGAGCAGGGCGAAAAGGTTCGTCGGCGACGAGATGATGACCTTCTTGTCGTAGGCGTCCGACCAAATGGCCGCGTCGTTCTGCAATGCGGCGAGGAAGGCCGGCTCGTTGGGGATGAACATGATGACGAAGTCGGGCGAGTTGAGCAGGCGCTGGTACTCCTTGCGTCCCAGTTCGTTGACGTGCTGGCGGACGGAGGCCGTGTGCGCTGCGAGGTAGCGGCGGCGCTCCTCTTCGGTCTCGGCCGAGGTGTAGCCTACGAAAGCCGTGAGCGAAACCTTCGAGTCGATGACGATGTCTTTCTTCTCGGGCAGGTGCAGCACGACGTCGGGGCGCAGGTTGTGTCCCTCGGCGTCCTTGATGTTGTATTGCGTTTCGTAGTGGATGCCCTTGATGAGCGCCGAACTGTCCAGGATCGTTTCCAGCAGCATTTCTCCCCAGTCGCCCTGCACTTTCGAATTGCCTTTCAGTGCGTTCGTCAGGTTCGTGGTCTCGGTCGTGATGCGCCGGTTGAGCTCCATCAGGTTTTTCAGTTCGGCCTTCAGTTCGCCGCGCTGAGCCGTCTGCGTGGTGTAGATGTCCTCGACGCGCTTGCGGAATTCGGCGATGTTGTCTCGGAAGGGTTTGAGCAGCACGTCGAGCGACTCCTTGTTGGTCTCCTTGAAATGCTTGGACTGCTCGCCCAGGATCTCGGTCGCAAGGTTGCGGAACTGGGCCCGGAAAGTCTCCTCCAGCTTTTCGCGCTCGGCTTTTTCGGCCGCGCGATCCTCGGCGTTCTTCGCGCGCAGCGATGCGATCTCGGCCTCGGACGAGGCGCGGAGTGCCGCCAGTTCCGCTTCGGTACGCGTCCGCTGCTCGGTCAGCGCCTGCACCTGTCCTTCGTAGCGCTGCCGCAACTCTTTTTCCGCGGACAAGGCTTGTTCCGCGGCGGCCAGCCGGGCTTCGGCCGCCGCCAGCCGTGACGTGGCATCGCGCTCGCGGGCTTCGGAGGCTTGGTTATCAGCGGCAAGCCGCCGGGTGTCCCTGCGCCAGAGTACGAGGAACAGGGCGACGGGCACTGCCAGGCTGCACGTAGCGGCCAATATGAAAAGGGTGGTAGGAGTCATCGTGTGTTTTTGTGTCTGTTTCCATGCAAAAATAGCAATTTATTCCCGGAAAACACCCCGTACCGAGGCATGTGCGTTAATTTAGCCCCGCAACGCAATTTTTAGTCCCGATGTCGCAGGTTGTTACGTATTTTTTTATAGCTTTGTTTGTTCCAAATACGGATTCAAATAATTTCGAATATGAAAAAAACGTTACGATCCCTGAAGCTGGCCTGCCTCGCTGCAGTGTCCATGCTGGTTGTTTCCTGCGGCGGAAGTGCCGATTACCGCAATTTCCTGCCTGCCGATTCCTTTATGACGATGTCGGTCAACCCCGCTTCGCTTCTGCAGAAGAGCGATGCCGGCGATATCGAGCAGCATCCGCTCTTCATCCGGCTCAAGGCCGAGCTCGACAAGGCCGATGGCATCACTGCCGAAGAGAAGGAATACCTGCTGGCCCTGCTGAAGAACCCCTGTGAATCGGGTATCGACCTGAAAAAAGACCTGTTCTTCTTCATCTCGATGGATGGCGCGATGCAGTCCCCGAATGTCCGGGGCGGTGTGTTGCTGCCTATCGGCGATAAGGCGAAACTGGACGCGCTGCTCGCCCGTATCAACGAGAAAAGCGGCATTGCACCCCGGAACGAGGGCGGTATCTCGGTCATCGCATTGGGCGAGGACAGCTCCGTGAGCGGGTTGTGCGCCTACAACGATGTGGCTGTCATGCTCTATTTCGCGCAGGGTTCGTCGCAAAGCGGACTCGATGCCGTTAAGAAACTCTTTGCCCAGAAGAGCGGCGAGAGCCTGATGGGTGACAAAGTCGTTGCCGGGCAGCTCTCCGAGAAGAACGACATCAACATGGTGATGGTCTATTCGGCACTGGTGTCGATAATGGATAGCAACCCGATGATGAGTTCGATGCCGATGATGGAAGCCCTCAAGGGTGCCACGCTGGCAAGTTCCGTCAATTTCGAGAAGGGACGGATCGTTTGCGATGCCGCCGTGTCGTACAAGGACAAGGAGAGCGAACAGAAGATGATGGATTTTTACGCCTACGTGAAGCCCCAGACAGGCGCCCTGTTGCGCTACGTACCCCGGAATACGATCGGTGCGATGGCCTACGGCCTCGACGGCGAGAAGATGTACTCGGTATTCTCCGCAATGCCCGGTTACGGTATGCTGATGGCCAACCCGATGGTCAAGCAGGTGATGGATGCCTTCAGCGGCGACTGCGTGATTTCGTTCTCGGGAATTACTCCCGACCGGTATCCCGTGGCATCGCTGCTGACCCAGGTGAAGGATCCCGCCGTGTTGCAGACGATTGTCTCCAACCTCTCCGGCATGCCCATCCAGAAGGCGGGCGAAGGCGAGTATACGATCAGCATGGGCGGCGTCACGGTGATGTTCGGCGTGAAGGGCGACGTGCTCTACTGTACGACCGATGCGGTTGTGAAATCGGCGCTCGACGGTGCGGATATCGAATCGCTGGCTTCGATGAGCAAGATATTCAAGGGCCAGTCGGGAAGCTTCTACGTCGATTTCGAGGGTGTGAACGCGCTGACCGCACAGCTTGTCGGCGGGAATGTCGACCCGCAGGTCGAGGCCGCGCTCTCCGTGCTGGCCATGTTCGAAGACCTGGAAGCCTATGGTACGATGAAGGGCGGAACTGCCGTAGTCAATATGACGGACAAGGAGCAGAACTCCTTTAAGACCATCTGCGACAAAATCGGCGAGCTGATCCGCCTGTACGTGCCGGAGGCAAATCTGTAATAACCTCCGGGGTTTATGGGAAACGGCCGTCCGGGATTCGAACGGCCGTTTCCCTTGAAATAAAGAACGTATGGAATCGATAACTTTGCAACGGGTGCTGCCCTGCGTGTTCGCGGGGGAGGCAGCCCCGCGGGATTCGGGGGTCTGGTCGCAGGAGGTAACCTTCCGCAAGGGGGAGTACTGCCTGCTCGAGGCGGCTTCGGGGACGGGAAAAACTTCGCTGTGCCACTTCCTCTACGGCATCCGGGAGGATTACACGGGGAAGATACTCTTCGACGGGGCGGATTGCCGCGGCTTTTCCGCCGCGGCGTGGAGCGGCCTGCGCCGCAGGTCGCTGAGTATGCTTTTCCAGGATTTGCGTCTTTTCGGCGAATTGACCGTCGCGGAGAATATCGGCCTGAAAAACGAGCTCACGCATTTCAAGACGCAGGAGCAGATCGGGCGAATGCTCGAGGCTGCGGGTATCGCCGATAAGCGGGATGCCCCGGTCGAAAAGCTCTCCTTCGGACAGCAGCAGCGCGTGGCCTTCATTCGCTGCATGTGCCAGCCGTTCGATTTCATCCTGCTCGACGAGCCCGTCAGCCACCTCGATGCCGCTAACGGGGAATTGCTCTCCGGGATGTTGCTGGAAGAGGCGCAGGCGCAGGGGGCGGGCATCGTCGTCACCTCGGTGGGCAGCCGGCTCGGGCTTCCCTACCATAAAACCCTTACGCTATGACGCTGCTTTGGAAATTGCTGCGCAGCCATCTGAGCGTCGCGCAGACCGTAGGTTTCGCCCTCGCCGGGGTCGTGGGCATGACCATCGTGCTCACCTCGGTGCAGGCTTACCGCGATGTCATGCCGGTCTTCGATGCCCCCGATTCGTTCATGCGGGGCGATTACCTTGTGCTTTCGAAACGGGTCGGCGCGCTCCAGACGATCGGGTTGGGGAGCAGCGACTTTACCCCCGGGGAGCTGGAGGAGTTGGGCGGACAGCCTTTCGTCCGGGATGTCGGGGCTTTCACGCCGGCGGACTACCGGGTGAAGGGTACGGTGGGCATGGGCGGCGTGCAGCTCTCGACCTACCTGTTTTTCGAGGCGGTGCCCGACCGCTTCCTCGATGTCGCCTCCGGGAAGTGGAAATACGAACCCGGCGACGGGGACATCCCCATCATCATCCCGCGCAATTACCTGAACCTCTACAATTACGGGTTTGCCAAGTCGCAGGGGCTGCCGCAGATTTCGGAGGGGATATTCCAGCGGGTTTCGCTCGGCATCGAGGTCGCCGGCAACGGGCGGACTGAACAGTTCCGGGGCCGTATCGTCGGGTTGTCGAACCGCCTCAATACGATCCTCGTTCCGGAGTCTTTCATCCGCTGGTCGAACGGGCGGTTCGGCCAGGGCGGGGAGAAACAGGCATCGCGGGTCATCGTCGAGACCGACCGTCCTGTCGATGCCGCGATTTCGGCTTACCTCGACGGCAAGGGCTATGAGGCCGAAGGCGACCGCCGTGACGACGGGAAGGCTGCCTATTTCCTGCAACTTGCGGCCGGAGGACTCGGAGGGGTGGGGCTGGTGTTCAGCGTGATGTCCTTCTACATTCTGATGCTGAGCATTTTCCTGCTCTTGCAGAAGAACAGCGCGAAACTGGAGACCCTGCTTCTGCTGGGTTATGCACCGGGGCGTGTGGCACGGCCGTATTGGTTGCTGACCCTGTGGCTCAACCTGGGTGTCCTCGTCGTGGCCGTGGTGCTGTCGTGGCTGGTGCGTATGTGGTACCTGCCCGAACTGGCGGCATTGCAGGAGGGGTATGCCCCCTCCGGGGTCGGCGTTACATGGGCATGCGGCATAGGGCTTGCATTGCTGCTTTCACTGTCCAACGGCATTGCGATACGCCGGAGGATCGACACCCTGAACCGGAAAAGATCCTGACCGGCAGTTCTTTCGGGACGGAATCCCCGGAAAGACCGTGCGACAGGGAACCGGCATTCGGAATCCCGAACTGCAACCCCGAACCCCAAAACCCGGGTTTGCGGGGACGGAATCCCGCTCCGAAGCATGGGAAACTGCCGGGAAATGACTATATTTGTCGTAAGTAATATTCGAACCATGAACAGAATCGTAGCACCTTCGATGCTTTCGGCCGATTTCGGCCACCTGGAACGCGACACGCAGATGGTCGACCGCAGTGCGGCCGAGTGGGTACATATCGACGTGATGGACGGCGTGTTCGTCCCCAATATCTCCTTCGGGTTCCCGGTGCTGAAGGCCATCCGCAAGGTGACCGCAAAGTGCCTCGACGTGCACCTGATGATCGTCGAGCCGGAGCGTTACGTAGCGCGTTTCGCCGAGGCGGGCGCCGACATCGTGACCTTCCACTACGAAGCCACGTACGATCCCAGGGGGTGCATCGAAATGATCCGCAAGGCCGGTGCGAAGGCCGGGGTGTCGATCAAGCCGGCGACTTCGGTCGAGGTGCTGCGCGATATCCTCCCGCTGGTCGACCTGGTGCTGGTGATGAGCGTCGAACCCGGTTTCGGCGGGCAGTCGTTCATCCCGGCTTCGATCGGGAAGATCGAAGTCCTGCGGGCGATGGCCCGGGAGCTGGGCTTGCAGACCGTCATCGAGGTCGACGGCGGCATCTCGTCGCACAATGCCCGCGAGGTTTATCAGGCGGGTGCCGACGTGCTGGTTGCCGGCAATGCCGTTTTCGGTGCCGCAGACCCGCAGGCCGAAATCGTGCGGATGCTCAACGCCTGAACCTGCGTTCGGCCTCGCGGATGAACCGCAGGTGGCGTTCCGACTTTTCCATGACTGTGTTTGTTTCGAACTCCAAAGATACCATATGTCGGATTAAATCACTAACTTTGCCGTGATTTTAGACAGACCATGATATCTCTTGACAACCTTACAGTAAGTTACGGGGGCTGGACGCTCTTCGACAACATATCGTTCCTGATAAACCCCAAAGACCGCATCGGCCTCGTCGGCCGGAACGGGGCGGGCAAAACCACGCTGCTGCGCATCATTACGGGCGAGCAGCAACCGACCTCGGGCAGCGTGACCCTGAACGGCGACTGTACGATCGGCTACCTGCCGCAGACCATGCGTGTGGCCGATACGACGACGCTCGTCGAGGAGACCGCCAAGGCGTTCGAGGAGGTGCTGCGCCTCGAGGCCGAGATCGAGCATCTGACGCGCGAGATCGCGGAGCGTACCGACTACGAAAGCGACGGTTATGCGCAGCTGTTGCACCGCCTGAACGATGCGCAGGATCACTACCATATCCTCGGCGGCGAGACCCGCGAAGCGGATATCGAAAAGACGCTGCTGGGGCTCGGGTTCAAACGCGGGGATTTCGGACGCCCGACGAGCGAATTCTCGGGCGGCTGGCGCATGCGTATCGAGCTGGCGAAACTACTGTTGCGCCGTCCCTCGATCTTCCTGCTCGACGAGCCGACGAACCACCTCGACATCGAGTCGATCCAGTGGCTCGAGGATTACCTGAAGAATTACAGCGGCGCCGTGCTGCTGATCTCTCACGACCGAGCTTTCCTCGACAACGTCACTAACCGCACGATCGAACTCTCGCTGGGCAAAGCGACCGATTACAAGGTTTCCTATTCGAAATACGTCGTGCTGCGCGCCGAACGCAGGGCGCAGCAGATGGCTGCCTATGAAAACCAGCAGCGCATGATCGAAAAGACCGAGGAGTTCATCGAGAAGTTCCGCTACAAACCCACCAAGTCGAACCAGGTACAGTCGCGCATCAAGCAGCTCGAACGCCTCGAACGGCTCGAGGTCGAGGAGGAAGACCTGGCGACGCTCAATATCAAGTTCCCGCCCGCACCCCGCTCGGGACAGATCGTGGCCGAGATCAACGAAGCCGGGATGTCGTTCGGGGCGAAGCATGTCTTCAGCGGCGCGAATTTCATCATCGGGAAGGGCGACAAGATCGCCCTTGTCGGCCGTAACGGCGAAGGCAAGACCACGCTGGCGCGGATGCTCGTCGGGCAACTGACGCCGACCGAAGGTTCGGTGCGGCTCGGTGCCAACGTCAATATCGGCTACTATGCCCAGAACCAGGATGACTTGATGGACGGCGAATTCACGGTGTACGATACGCTCGACCGCGTGGCCGTAGGGGACATCCGTACCCGCCTGCGCGATATCCTCGGGGCGTTCCTGTTCCGCGGCGAGGATATCGACAAAAAGGTCAAGGTGCTTTCGGGCGGCGAGCGGGCACGTCTGGCCATGGCCCGCATGATGCTCGAACCGCGCAACCTGCTGGTACTGGACGAGCCGACCAACCACATGGACATGCGTTCGAAGGACATCCTCAAGAATGCCATCATGAAGTACGACGGCACGGTCGTCGTCGTGTCGCACGACCGCGAATTCCTCGACGGCATGGTGCAGAAGGTCTATGAGT
Organism: Alistipes sp. CAG:29; assembly: GCF_000435435.1. Classification (NCBI taxonomy): domain Bacteria; kingdom Pseudomonadati; phylum Bacteroidota; class Bacteroidia; order Bacteroidales; family Rikenellaceae; genus Alistipes; species Alistipes sp. CAG:29. The sequence continues at coordinate 44,068 of NZ_FR893489.1, forward strand.
TCCGCGACGGCGGGGTGAAGGAGTACCTCGGGGGTATCTACTATTTCCTCGAAAAGCGGAAGCTGGAATCGCTTCAGGAGGTCGAACGCAGGGACACCCCGCAGAAACCCGCCCTGCAGGCAACTCCGAAACCCGAGGCCGCCGTTTCCGGCAAACTCACTTACGAGCAGCGCAAGGAGCAGGAGAAACAGCTGCGCAAGCTGCGCCGGACGGTCGAGGGGATAGAGTCGGAACTTGCCGCAATCGAAAAACAGATCGCCGCCTACGATGCGAAATTCGCTGCGGCGACCGCCTACGACGAAGCCGACTACAAGGCCTACAACGACCTGAAAGCCCGTTACGACCATCAGATGCACGAGTGGGAGAAGGCATCGTACGAACTGGAACTCGTCGAAGAACAGTGATTTCCGGGAAATCCGGCTGAACCTTGTGCCGCCCGCCCCGGGGCAAATGAAAAATAAGCTGCTATGGACAACATTATTTTCGGGATACGTCCCGTGGCCGAAGCCATCGAGGCTGGACGCCAGATCGAGAAACTCTACATCCGCAAAGGTGCCGAAGGGCAGCTGATGACGGAGTTGAAAGACCTCTGCATCCGTCACCGCGTGCGGATGCAGGAGGTGCCTGTCGAAAAGCTCAACCGCCTCACACGCGGCAACCACCAGGGTGTCGTGGCGCAGATTTCGGCCATCGAATATGTCGGGCTGGCCGACATCCTGGAACGGGTGCCCGAGGACGAGACGCCGCTGGTGGTGATCTTCGACGGGGTGACCGACGTCCGCAATTTCGGCGCCATCGCCCGCTCGGCCGAGTGCGCCGGGGCGCACGGTCTGGTGACGCCGCTGAAGAATTCGGCCCCCGTGAATGCCGAGGCAATCCGCTCGTCGGCCGGGGCGCTGACGACGATCCCGGTCTGCCGCGTGGGGTCGATCCGCAATACGATCAAGCAGCTCCAGACCGAAGGGTTTCAGATCGTCGCCGCGACCGAGAAGAGCCGCAAACTGCTCTACGATGCCGATTTCCGCAAGCCTACGGCCCTGGTGATGGGCGCCGAGGATACGGGCATCTCGAAGGAGGTACTCAAACTCTGCGACGAACAGCTGGCAATCCCCCTGATCGGGCATATCGAATCGCTGAACGTCTCGGCCGCAGCGGCCGTGATGCTTTTCGAGGTCGTGCGCCAGCGTATCGGACAATAAACGAAAACCATGAAAGCGAAACTCGGACATTACGTGCAGTGGCTTCGGGAGGGGTTTCTGCAAATGCTGCGCCTGCACCCTGTGGAGGCGGGATTGATTGCCCTCGGTTGCGTGGGCTGCATGGTCGCCTACGAGACGGACAGCGACGACATCCTGGTCAGGCTGGCGCTCGTGCCGCTGGCCTTCGCTGTTGCGCTGGCCTTCAATAACCTTGCGGGGCCGGGGCCGTGGCGGAAAGTCTACTGGGTATGCTGGGCGCCTTTCGTGCCGTTCGCGCTCTGGGGAGGTCTGGAAGAGTGGCTCGCCAGCGAGCCGTCGTTCATCACCTTCGGCATCCTGGCGCCCTTGGCGCTGCTGCTCTGCCGCCGTGCCGTGTGCAACAAGCGGTTCGTCGACGACATCATGGTGTGGCTGCGTTCGGGCATCCTCGCTGCACTCTTCGCCAATGTAGCGCTGGGGTTGTTCTCCGCCATCTTCTTCTCCACGACCTATATCTTCGGGCTCGAAGGGAGTTGGATCGAGCATGTCTGGATCTATGCGCTGATCCTTTTCGAGACCTTCGCCGGCCCGGTGCTTTTCCTGATGATGTACGACCGTTGGGCCGGTGCCGAATGCCGCGGCACTCGCATCCTCGACGTGTTGCTGAACTATATCGTGACGCCCGCACTGCTGATCTACACCGCCATACTCTGCCTTTACATGGTCAAGATCCTCGTTACGTGGTCTTTGCCCGAGGGCGGGGTGGCCTATCTGGTGTTCGGGTTCACGCTGCTGGCCATTGCGGTCAAGGCGTTGCAGCCGTTGTTGCAGAAACGCATGTACGACTGGTTCTTCGACCGTTTCAGCCTGGTGTCGTTGCCTACGCAGCTGCTGTTCTGGATCGGCGTCCTGCGTCGTACGAACGAATACGGGCTTACCGAACCGCGCGTATACCTGCTTGTCTGCGGCGGGCTGATGACGCTCTGCGTGCTGTTGTTCCTCTCGCGCCGTACCGGGCGCTACCTGTACGTCGGCCTGGCGGGGTTCGTCTGCTTTGCGGCTCTGGCCTACCTGCCTGTGCTCGAACCGCAACGCATAGCGACCGGCTCGCAGGTGCGCCGTGCCGTCCGTGTGGCAAAACAGCTTAACATGCTCGACGGCGAGGGCCGGCTGCAACTGGACGCCTTTGTTCCCGACACCCTGCTGCGCGGGGATTACCGCCGCCTTTACGAGGCGCTCGACTACGTTGCCGACCATGATACGCTGGCCTTCGCCCGGTTCGGGGTGGAGCTCGGCAAAGTCCGCGAGGCAGTGCCGGATGTGTTCCGCGATTATGTGGTCTACGGCTACGATTACCGTACCGATGACAACTGGGTGTCGGTGTACCCGGACGGGGTGCGACGCATCGACCTTGCCCCAGGGTATCGGGTGCTGTATGCCAATCTTTCGTACAATCGTTACGACCAGGGCCGTATCCCGTATTACCGGTTCGAGGATGATACGCTGCGGATCGACTTCGGCACGGAACGCTCCGAATTCGTAATTTCCGCACCCGCCTTGTTGCAGCGGCAACTGCGGCATGCGGGTAAGGGAGATTATCCCCTGCCCTCTGAGCTGGAGAACGCTGCCGATGAACTCCTGACCTATTCGGATGAAGAGTTGTTGATCCTGTTTTCCAGTATGAGCATCGAACGGCGGGATTCTGCGCTTCGCCTCGACGATGTGGATATCTCGGCCATTATGGCCCGTTAGGCATGCTTACGACCGTCGAACATCCCCGGCTGGGTGAGGTCGTCCTCTCCCAGTCGCGCCGCGCACGCCGCATTTCGATCAGCGTGCGCGGGACGGGGTGTGTCCGCCTGTCATTCCCTTACGGGGTTTCCGCGCGGCGGGCGATGGAATTTCTCGAACGCAAAGCCGGATGGGTCGAGGCGGCCCGGGCACGGCTTGCGCAGCGGCGTGCCGCACTGCCGCCGCAGTTGCCTCCTGCCGAGGAGAAAGCCCGCATCGAAGAGCTGCGGCGCGCCGCCAAGGCCGACCTGCCCGACCGTATCGGGCGGATCTCCCGCATTACGGGGCTGAAGTACAACAAACTGACGATCCGTGCCTCGCGTACGAAGTGGGGTAGCTGTACCGGGACGAACAACATTTCGCTGAGCCTTTTCCTGATGGTGCTTCCCGAACACCTGCGCGATTTCGTCATCGTCCACGAGCTGTGCCATACCGTCCATCACGACCATTCCCCGAAGTTCCATGCGTTGGTCGACCGTCTGGTCGGGGGCAATGAAAAAGCCCTTAACCGGGAGTTAAAGGCTTTTTCGATTCGGGGCTGACGCCCCACCCAAACATAACAATCCTATTAAAGGGAACCATCCGCTCCGCGGCGGCCGTTCGGGCTGCCGTGAAGCCTCGCTATTTCCGTTGTTTAACCAAATATTGTTCTTCCCGGTATGTGAAGCTGATGAAGAGGAAGGCCAGTGCGCACGCCGCGAGCAGCATGATGAATCCCCAGTCCCAGCCCAGGTGCTGTACGATCGAACCCATGGCGATGTTGGCGAGGATGGCCGTGCCGAAGAAGTATCCGAAGAATCCGGTCAGTCCGGCGGCTGTCCCGGCGGCCTTCTTGGGTGCGAGGTCGAGGGCCTGTACGCCGATCAGCATCACGGGGCCGTAGATCAGGAATCCGATGGCGATCAGCGATATGTTGTCCAGCAGTACGCTGTCCATGTTTTTCCAGTAGATCACGACGAAGACCGCGACGAGTGCCATGTAGATCATGGTCGTGATGGCCCGGCGTCCTTTGAAGACCTTGTCCGACAACCATCCGCAGATGATCGTGCCGGGGATGGCAGCCCATTCGTATGCCGAGTAGGCCCAGCCCACATCCTTGATGTCATAACCCTTGATGTCCTTCAGGTAGGTCGGCGCCCAGTCCAGTACGCCGTAACGCACCAGATACACGAATGCATTGGCAAAGGCTATATACCAGAGTATCTTGTTGTTGAGTACGTATTTGAAGAAGATTTCCTTCGTCGTAAGCTCCTGTTCCGACTTCTCGCTGTAATTTTTGGGGTAGTCGTTGCGGTATTTCTCGATGGGCGGGAGCCCGGTCGACTGGGGCGTGTCGCGGATCAGCAGGTA
>NZ_FR893489.1:48414-75590 GCF_000435435.1 Alistipes sp. CAG:29
ATGCCAGAATTGCGACCACGATGGCCACCACGGCGGGGAACCAGAACGTACCGATCTGCCACGACCCGAACCACAACAGTCCGTAGGCCGCCATCGGGCCGATCATGCCGCCGCCGACGTTGTGGGCCACGTTCCAGACCGACATCTTCGTGCCGCGTTCGTTCTGCGAGAACCAGTGGGTCATGACGCGTCCGCACGGGGGCCAGCCCATACCCTGGAACCAGCCGATGAGGAACTGCGTGATGAACATCATGATGATCGACGAGATACCGGCCGATGTCCCGAGGAACATCGTCACCAGCGCCGACAACACCAGTCCCAGCGGCAGGAAAACACGGGCGTTGCTGCGGTCGGAAACGCCGCCCATCAGGAACTTCGAAAGCCCGTAGGCAATGGCGTTCGCCGAGAGCGCGATGCCCAGGTCACCCTTGTCGAATCCCATTTCGACAAGGTGGGGCATGGCCAGCGTGAAGTTCTTGCGCACGAGGTAGTAACCGGCATATCCGATGAAGATGCCGATGAATACCTGCAACCGCAGCCGCTTGTACTCTTTGTCTATTTTTTCCGCAGCGACGGGCGGTTTGTGTTTAGGGGGTCGTAGTATTTTCCACATGGTTCAGCGATCAGTTTTGTTCAAAGATATACGTTTTCGCCAAATCCGTGAAATCTTTTACCTGAGTGTCGATCCAGGCCTGGTCGCGTCCCAGCTCCCTGGCCATCATCGCGGCTACCTTCGGCGCCGCCGCGATGGCTTCGCGGGCATCGACGAAGAGCAGGCGCACACGGCGCGAAAGCACGTCCTCGACCGTCATGGCCATCTCCTCGCGTACGGCCCACAGCACCTCGGCATAGGTATAGCCGTATTTGGGCGAGAGTTTCTCGCCCAGTTCGGGCTGCTGCTTGATAAGGTCGAGGATCTTGGGCTCGTCGCTGCCGTAGACGTACATGTGATCCGCCAGGTTGGGGTTCTTGCGGTAACCGTGGATGCGCAGTTTCTTGGTCACGCACTTGCGGACGGGCAACTTGGCGACCTCGATCGCCTTGTCCACCGTATCTTCGGCCATCAGACGGTAGGACGTCCATTTGCCGCCCGTGATCGTCACCAGCCCGTTGTCCGAAACGATGATCTTGTGGCTGCGCGAAATTTCCTTGGTGTTTTTGCCCTCCTTCTTGGGCGCCGCCAGCGGACGTTGCCCTGCGAAGACCGAAAGGATGTCCTTGTAGGTCGGCGCGGGGTTCATGTAGAGTCCTGCCGTGCCGAGGATGAAGTCGATCTCTTCTTTGAGCGGGCGCGGGTCTTCCTCGGCCTTGGGCCGTACGATGTCCGTGGTGCCGACCACGACCTTGTCGTGCCAGGGCACGGCGAACAGCACGCGGCCGTCCGAGGTCTTGGGTACCATGATGGCGTAGTCGCTCTGCAGGAATTTCATGTCGAGCACCAGGTGCACGCCCTGGCTCGGAGTGACCATCTTGCGGTGCGTAGGGCTGTCCATGTGCATGATGTCGTCCACGAAGCACCCTGCGGCGTTCACCACGCTGCGGGCCTTGATTGTGTGTTCTTCGCCCGTGAGGTTGTCCACGAATTTCACGCCGGCGGCACGTCCCGCATCGTCGTGTACGATCCCCGTAACGCTCGCCTGGTTCACGACCGTGCCGCCGTTCTCGATGCATGTCTGTGCGAGGTTGATCGCCATGCGCGAGTCGTCGAACTGCCCGTCGTGGTATACGACGCCGCCCTTGAGTCCCTTTTCGACCGAAGTGGGGATGTATTTCATTACTTTTTTTGCCGAGATGAATTTCGAACGGCCGTAACCGAAACCGAACGAAAGCATGTCGTAGAAGGTCAGACCGCAAAAATAGAGGAAATTATCCCAGTAACTGTAATTCGAGATCACGAATGCCTGGTCTTTGACCAGGTGCGGGGCGTTGGCTTTCATGCGGCCGCGTTCGCGCAGGGCTTCGAGCACCAGCATGACGTCGCCCTTCTGCAGGTAACGTACGCCGCCGTGCACGAGCTTCGTACTGCGGCTCGATGTGCATTTGGCGAAGTCGGTCTTTTCGAGCAGCGCTACGCTCAGCCCGCGGGTCGCTGCGTCGACCGCCACGCCGAGGCCCGTGGCGCCCCCGCCTACCACTACGATATCCCAAACCTTGTCTTTCTCGGATAGTTTTTTGATCTGTGCAAGTCTTTCCATAAATTCATGAATTTCGTTTCGCAACAAAATTACATATGATTTTTTGTATTTCAAAATAAAATATGTTTTATTTCATAATATTTCGTTTCGGAGCACAATATATTGCCGAAAAAAATATTTCTCCGGAAGGTTTCGATCTAATTTCGGATTATTTTCGTATCTTGCATTATAAAACCAAATTTTTAATCGACCTATGAATAAATCCGGCGAAGAGACTATTTTGAGCCTTCCGGAGCGTCATAACCGGATCCTGGCACTGTTGCAGCAGAACGGCTCCATATCCGTCGTGCAGCTGGCCGAGTTGTTCAAGGTTTCGGAGGTCACGATCCGCAAAGACCTCTCTTTCCTCGAACAACAGAAGAAACTCTACCGCACGCACGGCAGTGCGATCCTTATCAGCCCCTATATCAGCGACCGCCACGTCAACGAGAAGGAGAAGAAAAACGTGGCGGAGAAACGGGCCATCGGGGCCAAGGCCGCAAGCCTTGTCGCGCAGGACGATTCGATCATCATCGCGTCGGGCACGACCATGGCCTTCCTCGCGCGCGAAATCAAGCCCGTCGGGCACCTGACGGTCATCACGGCGGCCGTTCCCGTGACATCGATCCTTTCGCAGGACACCAATGTCGACGTGATCCAGTTAGGGGGCATTACCCGCAGCAGTTCGGTGTCGGTCGTGGGGCCCTTTGCCGAACAAATGCTCGGCAACTTCAATTGCAGCAAGCTGTTCGTCGGTGTCGACGGCATCGACCTCGAATTCGGGCTTACGACGACCAACATGCTCGAAGCGGCGCTGAACCGTGTGATGATGAACGCCGCGCAGAAGGTTATCGTACTGGCCGACAGTTCGAAATTCGGACGCCGCGGCTTCAGCAAGATCTGCGACCTGGAGGCTGTCGACCGCATCATTACCGACAATGGCATCCAGCCCCTTTACCTCGACCGGCTGCGCGAGCGCGGCATCGAGGTGATCGTCGTCGATGCATGATATACCTTAAATATAGGGACTCTTTCAGCCCGATTGCGATCAGACTCTTGTGAGGTGCCGGTCAAATAAAGGCGACGGTGATTTTCACCGTCGCCTTTATTATGGTTTACCCCCTCCCTCCAGTTCGAAAGGTAATTCCGTACGTTGCGTTTGCAGCTGGACTTGTGTTTTGCGGAGATGCGAATGCCGGAGGTTTTGAAGGAGAACCCAGTCGGAAGATGCTTGCAAATATTTATTTCTGCCTGCGGTAAAAATCGCCTGCATGTTTAAATTCAAATCCGATCATTCGTTCATTATAGATACTGTCCATTTTGGAGATTGTTATACTGATTTTTATATTGCCGTAATGGGGCGGATTCGTTTCCGAAGGTTTCTTGTCGTAAAAATCATAGTAATCTATTATCGGCAAATCAATGACTTGCGCCGGGGCTCCGCAATATTTTCCAACCGTTTCTACGACTTCTTCTCGTGTGGCTATTTTGCTTGCCAATCCAAAAACAGCGAAGTCGGAAATATTATGCCAGTTATCGGATCGCGGCGTAATACTGATGCTGTTCACAATGCAATCGGTTTCAGGGAGGGCTTGGGCCGTGGGGTTAAATATCACCGCGTTGATGATTTCTCCCTTTTCGTTTTTTACCGTTGTTCCCCAGTATTCATCTTTGGCAGTGGGAGGGATCATTGCGACGCCAGCACGGCTTTTGTAGTTCCCGGCCTGCATCAAATCTATAAGTTTGCATGGAAATGTGATTTTGCAGCCGTTGAGGACGAATCCCGATTTCCAGAATTCTTCCGGTATGTTTTTTATAGCTTCCATGGTAAGGCGCTTTTTGGGGGATTCTGCGTGGGTTTTCTGTTTTATTTGTGCTTCGATGCCATTGAAGGGGCTGAAAATCAACAACACCAGCATTAAAAGAATTTTTATGTTCATATTTCTGTATTTATGTTCGGGTAGCCCGATTTTTTACAAAGTTACTTGTTTTTACGGAAGTCAGTGTAATATTTAGGTGAATTTCATTGCGCAGCAGCAAGCGCTCAGTGTCTTGGACGGATATGGCCGCCGATAGACAGGCTGGGAAAGAAAAACAAACCCGGAAAGGCGTGCTGTAACAGAAAAGCAGCCCGGAAATCCGGACTGCCTATAATAATCGGACGGCTTGAATTAAACGGCAAGCCGTCCGATTATACATTTATATTGCCGCTGTTATTTCAGCAAGGCCTGCAGCCGCTCGGGGTAATCCGTCGTGATGTAGTCCACGCCCAGGTCGATGAAATAGCGCATGTCCTCTTCCTCGTCGACCGTCCATACGTTCACCTCCAGTCCCAGCTTTTTTGCCTGTTCCACCCATTCGGGGTGCTTGCGCAGCACGCGCATCGAGTAGTCGATGCCGGTGAGGCCGAGCCCCTTGATGCTGCGCGGGGAGAGGTCTCCGTTCAGGTAGAAGATACGCCCGTCGGGCAGCAGTTTCCTGAACGCCAGGCAGGCATTGATCGAGAAGGCGATGATGTCGGTGCGGTCGAGCAGGTTGTACTTGCGCAATGCCTTGACGATCTTCTCGGCCGCGAGGTCTTCGCGCCGAAGGTCGGAGAGCGATTTCATTTCCAGCACCAGCCGGGTGTCGGGTTTGGCAGCCACCAGGCGCAGATAGGCGTCCAGCGTCGGGATGTTCTCTCCGTTGGGAAGCACGATCGAGGTGATCTCCTTCAGCGTACCTTTCTCCATGTCGATTTCGGTACCCTTGTATATACGGTCGTGGTTTACGATCAGCTTGTCGTCGGCAGTCAGCCATACGTCCATTTCCGAGCCGAAGGCCCCGACCGAATCGGCTTTGGAGAACGAAGCAAGTGAGTTCTGCGCCGAATTGGGTGCCGTCCAGTAGCCGCGGTGCGCAATCACCTTGGGCTGAGCGAAGGCCGCGGCGGTTCCTGCGAAGAGCAGGGCGGCGGCGAAGATGAGCTTTTTTGTCATATCGTTTGAAATGTTGGTTGAGTGCTTATAAATCGAAACTTCAACAAAGTTAGTAAACATTTCCGGAATAACAAGCCCGGCGGGGTGCAAAAGGTGTTTTTTCAGGACGATGTCATCATACGGGAAGGGTTTGTGATTTTGAAACGAAACACGGAGCGGAACGATATGTACGATTTCCCGGCGAAATATATCGGAGTTTCGGGATTTTTTCCTATCTTCGTATGATGTGGAAATGGAATCCTTAACTTAAAACCAGAATAGACCATGAAAGAAAAAGTCAGCAAAAAGTTCCAGGAGATTTACGGCTCCGGGGCTATCCTGTTCGCCTCGCCGGGGCGTATCAACCTGATCGGGGAACATACCGATTACAACGGGGGCTTCGTTTTCCCGGGGGCGGTTGACAAAGGAATCGTGGCGGCCATCAAACTCAACGGCACGGACAAGGTGCGGGCCTATGCGCTCGACTTGGGTGAAAGCGCGGAGTTCGGGCTGAACGAAGCCGATAAACCCGCCCAAAGCTGGGCTTGCTATATCTTCGGCGTATGCCGCGAGATTCAGAAGCGGGGCGGTAAGATCGGCGGTTTCGATACGGTATTCGCGGGCGACGTGCCCCTGGGTGCCGGCATGTCGTCGTCGGCAGCGCTGGAGTCGACCTACGCCTTTGCGCTGAACGACCTCTATTCGCTGGGCATCGACAAATTCGAACTGGCTAAGATCGGCCAGTCCACCGAGCATAACTATTGCGGCGTGAACTGCGGCATCATGGATCAGTTCGCTTCGGTTTTCGGCAAGAAGGGCAACCTGATCCGCCTGGACTGCCGTTCGCTGGAGTATGCCTATTTCCCGTTCGACCCCAAGGGTTACAAACTCGTCCTGCTCGATTCGCGCGTGAAGCACGAGCTGGTGGGTTCGCCCTACAACGACCGCCGGGCTTCGTGCGAGCGGGTGGCCAAGATGCTCGGGCAGGAGTTCCTGCGCGGCGCTACGATGGAGCAGCTCGATGCCATCAAGGATAAGATCTCGGACGAGGACTACAAGCGTGCCCGCTACGTGATCGGCGAGGAGAAACGTGTGCTCGATGTCTGCGATGCGCTCGAAAAGGGCGACTACGAGACGGTCGGCAAGCGGATGTACGAAACCCATTGGGGCATGTCGAAGGATTACGAAGTGTCGTGCGAGGAACTGGATTTCCTGGCCGAGGTTGCCGAGGAGTGCGGTGTGACGGGTTCGCGCATCATGGGCGGCGGCTTCGGCGGCTGTACGATCAACCTGGTGAAGGACGAACTTTACGACAACTTCATCGCCACGGCGAAAAAGAGGTTCAACGAGAAGTACGGCCATGAACCCAAGGTGTACGAGGTCGTGATTTCTGACGGTTCGCGCCGTCTGGAATAATCGTTATGGAAAAGTTTCGCAGGTTTCTGCATCCCGTGTGGACAGGATTCGTACTTCTTATTGCGGCGTATGTCCTGCGGGGAGTTTTCCTGTGCGCGCGCGATACCTTTTTGTACAATCGGCTGGATCTTTGCGATCCGGCCGATTTTAAAATTTACCACCGTAATACCGAACCGAAGCGTTGGCGTTCCCAGGTGCATACCTATCGGCTGTACGGGACGTTGTATCCTGAAATCCGCAATGCGGATATGCGTGTCGGATACGATGCGTATTCACGTTATGCCATCGGGGATACGATCCGGGTGTACGCTACCTCTTCGGGCAGGGTAGTGCCTGTCTCTACGGTTGAGAAAATGCGTATTTGGCACATCGGCAGCCGGGGACTGGCTTCGGAGCATTTTCCGGAGCTGTTGGTGTTTATCGGCGGCGGATTTGTTTTGTGGTGCCGCAGGAACCGGCGCAGGTCATAATATTTTTTGCAGGAAAACCTCGTCGTGGAATCCGTCGGCAAGCCGCAGCCACTCCTTCCTGACCCCCGTTTCTGAAAACCCGGCGTTGCGGAAAAGTGCGAGGCTCGCCGCATTTCCGGCTTCGACGCTGCACCATAACTGGTGCAGGTGCAGCATGTCGCGGGCATAGCTGCATACGGTCTCCACCGCATCGGCGGCATAGCCTTTGCCGCGTTGTGCCGTATCGTGGATCAGGATGCCGACGCCCGCACGGAGATTCACCGGATCCAGGTCGAACAGGTCGAGCGCCCCGACGGGGAGGCCTTCCGGGGTTTCGATGATAAGCCGCTGCTGGCGGGTTTGGAAAATGTCGAATTGCTGCCCTTCGATGAACCGTTCCAACGTATGGCGGGAAAAAGGCGCCAGCGTACCGCTGACGCCCCATATCTGGGTGTCGTTTTCCCAGGCGTACATCAGCTCGATGTCTCCCGGTTCGAGGGCTCGCAGCCGCGTTGTCCGGCCTTCGAGGTTCATCAGATGCCGATGATCTTGTTGCGGATGAGCATTGCCACACCCCATGCGTTCGCGTTCTCGGTCATCTTCGATACGCGGAATTTGGTGTCCTTGTATACGAGGTTGAGCGAATATTTGTTGGTTGCAGACTTGAGGGGGAGCATGATGTAGTCGCCTGCGGCGGCCATGTTGCCGCCGACGATGACCGTCTCGGGGTTGAACGTGTTGATGAGGAAGGCCACGGCCTTGCCGACTTTTTCGCCGGCCTCCTCGATCAGCTCGATCGAGAGGTTGTCGTCGTTCTTCGCCGCGGCGATGATGTCGTCGATATGGATGCTCTTCTGCTGGTCGTACTTCTCCTTGAGGATCGTATTGACGCCTTTCTCGATCAGGTGGCACATCTTGTCCTCGATGGCGATACCCGAAACCTCGGTTTCGAGGCAGCCCTTTTTGCCGCACGAGCAGATGATCTCGTTGTCGAAAAACGGGATGTGTCCGAATTCACCGGCGAACCCGCTTTTCCCGTAGTAGAGCTGCCCGTCCACAACGATTCCGATTGCCACGCCGCGCCCCATGTGCAGGTAGAGCACGTTGCTCTCATCCTTCGACTTGCCGCACGTGTACTCCGCATAGCAGCGGGCGCGGGTGTCGTTTTCGAGCAGCACGCGCAGCCCGACGCGCTCTTCGAGCACTTCGCGCAGCGACTGTTCGCTGGAGGTGAAATATTTGTAGCTGCGGCCCGTGTCGGGATTCACGCGCCCCGTCATGCAGACGCCCAGCCCGAGGATCTTGCCCCGGTCGATGCCGCAGGTGGCGATGAAGTTCTCTATGTTGGAACAGATGCGCTCGAAACACTGCGGGCGATCCTGCAACTCGAAGGTGTAGTCGTATTCCTCCTTGATGATGTTGTTCTGCAGGTCGGTGATCAGGAACGTCATGTTGTCGCGCCCGACGTTGATGCCTGCGAAATAGATTGCCGAATTGGCCAGGCCGAATATGTTCGGCCTGCGTCCGCCCGGGGTCTCCACCTTGCCCAGATCCGTTACGATGTTCTCATCGACCAGTTCCTGCACCAGCTTGGTAATGGTCGGGACGCTGATATGCAGCTCTTTGGTCAGTTCCGAGAGCGTACATTCGCCGTTCACCGCCATGTAGGCGATGATGTTGCGCTTGATGATACTGTTCTTGTGCGAAATACCCTTCAGGGCATCGTCTTCGTGTTTGTTGAAAAATTCGGTGAGTGATGTCATCCGTCCTGTCTCATTTTTAACTAAACCTTTGCAAATATAATAAGTATATTTAAAAAACGCAACATGTTTTTAATAAAATTTAATAAATTTTGTTTCAAAACACATTAAAATAAAAGGAACGGACTGATTTTCAGTCCGTTCCTTTTTGTTTTGCGGCTTTTTAGACTATAATGCCGATTTCGATTCTACGACGGCTTCGGGGTTTACCTTCCTGATAAGGCCCTGCAATACGGTGCCGGGGCCGAGCTCGGTGAATTCCGTCACGCCGTCGGCGAGCATGTTCTTTACGATGTATGTCCAGCGTACCGGGGCGGTCAGCTGTGCGATCAGGTTGGCCTTGATCTGTGCGGGATCCGTGTAGGGCTTCGCGTCGACATTCTGGTAGATCGGGCATACGGGCGTCTGGAACGGAGCCTCGCTGATCGCCTTTTCCAGTTCCTGCTTGGCCGGCTCCATCAGCGGCGAGTGGAATGCGCCGCCTACGGGCAGACGCAGGGCGCGGCGCGCACCGGCAGCCTTGGCTTTTTCGCAGGCTGCGTCGACGGCTTCCACGGCACCCGAGATCACGAGCTGGCCGGGGCAGTTGTAATTGGCCGCTACGACGATGCCGTTGACCGATGCGCAGATTTCTTCGACTACGTGGTCTTCCAGGCCGAGGATGGCGGCCATCGTACCGGGCTGTGCCTCGCAGGCGGCCTGCATGGCCATGGCACGCTTCGAGACGAGCTTCAGGCCGTCTTCGAACGAGAGGGCACCGGCCACGACCAGGGCCGAGAACTCACCCAGCGAGTGTCCTGCGGCAGCGTCGGGTTTCACGCCGAGCGCCTTGGCCATGATTACCGAGTGAAGGAATACGGCGGGCTGCGTCACTTTGGTTTGCTTGAGCTCGTCGTCCGTGCCGGCGAACATGATGTCCGTGATACGGAAACCGAGGATATCATTGGCTTTTTCGAAAAGCTCCTTTGCTTCGGGGACGTTGTCGTAAAGGTCTTTGCCCATACCGACCGCCTGTGCACCCTGTCCGGGAAATACGTATGCGTGCTTCATATTTTTGCTGAATTTTTGTTAGCGTCGGCAAAGATAAGAATTTATTTTTTAACTTTGCACCGCAATGGTTCACAAAGGGCCGGGCAAGGCCCCGTGTGATTAAATGGGAATGCCGTGAAATTCGGCAGCAGTTCCCGCTGCTGTAAGTTCCGTCTATTGTCGCACACTCTTTAGCCACTGGCTCCGGCCGGGAAGGCGTTGCGGCTGGAACGAGCCAGAAGACCTGCCTTGCATCTCCCGGTGGGAGGATCCTTATTTTCGGGCTGGCTCTGCGGAGAACGGAGCGCTGCGGACGGAGGCACGGCAGTGCCGGACGTTTGTTGTGAGGACAGGCATATTATATATATGTGCAGTCCGGTTGCGTAAAATGGTGGATTCGATTCCGGGGGTTCGGAACCGGATTTTTTTATTTTATGCACATAAAACAAACGAAAGATGAAAAAACTTCTCCTTTTAGCCTTTGCGGCTTCGGCTTTAGCCGCCTGCTCGGACGACGACAAGATGCCGACCCCCCCCCAGCTCGAAACAATATCTTTCAGTGAGGTGGAACTTGGTGCCGGCGGATACCTGTGGGGTAAAACTCTGGCAACGGATGTAGACGGCTCGTTGGAGTTCGAAGGCGTGATTTACAAAGAAGGAACTGCTTCGTTCCTCTCTTATTTCTCGGATTTCGGCGGTGTCTGGGACACGTGGTGCAAATTCGCGATGTCTGCCTGTCATGACAAAACGACTTTCGGGACGGATAACCAGTTCAGCGTTTATACGACGGCTGATGACGGCCTGAACAAGTTCGCCGTTGCATACGATATGAAAGGTATGGGCCCGGGTTATTCGTTCAGCCCGGCCATCGAGTTTTCGACGGTTATTACTCCCGTGTCGCTTCGTATTGCCAATAATACGTGGACATATCTTTACCTCACCGATACTAAATACAGCGACTTCAGTGTTGCGATTATCGGTTTCAACGGTGAAACCGAAACGGGGACGATTGAGGTGCCGTTGGCATCGGACAACAAGGTCGTAGCTGATTGGAAGAACGTAGGGCTGGATAAATTGGGAGCCGTGACCAAAATTGTTTTCTCTGTTGAGTGCGATGATGTGATGGCGCCGACTTATTTCTGTATTGATGATTTCGCTTATACCGAATAACTATTTTGAGATGAAAAATATTTTTTGGATTATTGCGGCTGCATTTGCCTTTGTAGCCTGCTCGGACGACGACGGCCCGTGCGAGAAACCCTTTGACGGCGAAGTAGTATCATTCGAGGCCTCCGAACATCTGCTCGACGCCATGACCGGCGACGACGTGAAGCTCGGCCCCGTTACGATGTCCCTGATGGGAATGGGGGATTATACCTATGCGAACGCTTTTTGTGCGAAGCAATACGCTGTGGGTACGGATTTCGACGGCATGCTCTTTTCGACGGCAGACCAGAATCTGGTTTTCAACGCCTATTATTCATCGCTATACGACGGGTGGGGCGGTATCGGGCTTTCGCGGATGCCCGACCGGAATGCGGCCGCTCCCTCCAGCAAGCAGCAGTTCTCCGTGTGGGCGGACGGCGGTGCCAACGGTACGGAAACCTATGCCGTATTTTACGATTCCAACTCGCCGACGGAAATGTATCCCGAATACCTGAGTGAGTCGGGTTATCCGACCATCGACCTGGTGGAGCCGCGCATCGTCGCCCACCTATACATCGCCAATTCGACCTGGGTATACAATTATTTCACGGGGGCGGATACCGACAGTTTCCAGGTGAAGATCACGGGGTCGCTCGGCGGTGTGGAAAAGGGGAGCATCACGGAAACTCTCGTCGCCGGGAAATCGAAGCTGAGCGGATGGCGCAAAGTCGACCTGTCGTCGCTGGGTGCGGTGGACAAGCTGGTATTCAAGGCGGTCTGCGACTATCTGGCAGATCCGACCTATTTCTGTGTCGACGAGATCGGGTTGCTGAAACCCGATGCCATGTAATTTGGGCCCGGCTATTTAGAGATTAGTATGGTTCAAACGATTCCCCGTACGGCCTGCCTGCCGTGCGGGGAATTTTTTGCCGCTTCGCCGGTGTCTGATTTCGGCCGGGGTGTTTGCCGGACGGGTGTTTGCTGACCGGGTAGTTGTCGGCCGGGCGGTTGCCGGCCGGAACTCTTGCTCGGTGGGCTGTTACCGGAACGGTGCTTGCTGTCCGGGAGGAATGCTGGGGGCATCCTGCGCAATAACGGCAGCAGGCCGGAACCGCCTTCTGTGCCGAAAAGAATCCCCGCAGGCCGATGCCCGCGGGGATTCGTTATTCAGAGCCAGTCCGGATTCAGATCAGGTTGTCCTTCTCGATATCCTTGAAATAACGGTAGGTGCCGACCTTCAGTTCAGCAGTCGCGGGTTCGTCGCATACGACGATCCCGTGGGGGTGTACCTGCATGGCCGAGATCGTGCAGACGTGCGAGTAAGGGCCTTCCACACACTGTTGCAAGGCGCGGGCTTTCTTATGCCCGAGGGCGAGGATCAGCACCTGCTTAGCATCGAGCACGGTGGCTACGCCTACCGACAAGGCTTGCTTGGGTACCTTGTTCACGTCGTTGTCGAAGAAACGCGAGTTTACGACCAGCGTGTCGTAGGTCAGCGTCTTGACGCGGGTGCGCGAGTTGAGCGATGAGAACGGTTCGTTGAAGGCCAGATGGCCGTCTTCGCCGACACCGCCCAGGAAGAGGTCGATGCCCCCTGCGCGGCGGATTTTCTCCTCGTATTCGTCGCATTCCTTCTGCAGGTCGGGGGCGTTGCCGTTGAGGATGTTGACATTGGCCGGGGTGATGTCCACGTGGTTGAAAAAGGTGTTCCACATGAACGAATGGTAGCTTTCGGGGTGCTCTTCCGGGAGCCCGACGTATTCGTCCATGTTGAACGTGACGACATCCTTGAACGATACCTTCCCGGCTTTGTTCAGGGCGATCAGCTCCTTGTACGTCGTCAGCGGGGTCGAACCCGTCGGCAGGCCCAGCACGAACGTGCCTCCGGCAGCCTGCTTCTTGTTGATCTGCCCGACGATGTAATGCGCCGCCCAACGGCCGGCATTTTCTTGTGTGTCTTCGATAATGAGTCGCATAAATTTTTCGGTTTATCGGTTTGTCTGTTCATTCTTCATTCGGACGGGGCGTCAGAACATCTTGACGAACACCTCGATCGCCTGGTATTCGGCCATGCCGAGCTTGTCGTAAAGCTGCGCCGTGTTCTGCGTACGCTCTTCGGCGCGCTGCCAGAACTCGCGCGGGTCGCTGCCCGGGAAGGGCATGATGTCCTTCTGTGAGAGGTGGCGGTAAATGGCGTGGCGCTTCATGATCAGCTCGTCGGGCGACAGCGGCACCGCCATGTCGACCATGCCCAGATCCCATTCCATCCATGCACCGCGGTAGAGCCACAGGTGGCATTCCTTGAGCCATTCGTCGTCCCTGACTACGTCCAGGGCGCCGAGTACGGCCTCCATGGCCGTGCGGTGTGTCCCGTGCGGGTCGGCCAGGTCGCCTGCGGCATAAATCTGGTGGGGTTTCACCTCGCGCAGCAGCTTGACGATGATGTCGATGTCCTTCTCCGTAAGCTGTCCCTTCTTGATACCGCCCGTTTCGTAGAACGGCAGGTTGAGGAAGTGGGCGTTCGTGTCGGGGTTCAGGCCGAACGAGCGGACGGCGGCGCGTGCCTCGGCGCGGCGGATGGCACCCTTGAGGTCGAGCAGCGGACGCGGTTCGGGTTCGCCCTTCTTCTTGCCGGCGATGATCTTCTCGACCTCGGCGTAGTGGTCTCCGAAGCCCAGTTCGCGGGCCGTGTCGATGTTCTGCAGCACGACGTCGTCGTGTACGGCCACGTTGCCCGAAGTTTCGTAGGCTACGTGTACGTCGTGTCCCTGCTGCACGAGGCGGATAAAGGTACCGCCCATCGAGATGACGTCGTCGTCGGGGTGGGGCGAGAATACCACCACGCGCTTGGGGAACGGTTCCGACGGTACGGGGCGTGTCGAATCGTCGGCGTTGGGCTTGCCGCCCGGCCAGCCCGTGATGGTGTGCTGCAGGTCGTTGAACACGTCGATGTTGATCTGGTCGTAGGCGCGTCCCTGTTCGAGCAGCTCGCCCAGCGAGTTTTCGATATAATCCTTGTAGGTGAGTTTCAGGATCGGTTTCTGTACCACGCCGCACAGCCATACCACGGCCTTGCGGGTGAACTTGGGCGTCCATTTGCAGGGGCCTACCAGCCACGGTGTCTGCTCGCGCGTAAGCATCTGCGCGGCATTTTCGTCGATCACCACCTCGATATTGGGGTGCATCTGCAGGTTCGAGGCAGGCACCTGGCTGGTGACTTCGCCTTCGACGACCTTCTGGACGATCTTGGCTTTCTCCTCGCCCCACGCCATCAGGATGATCTTCTCGGCGCGCATGATCGTGTCGATACCCATCGTGATGGCCATCTTCGGCGTGTTTTCCAGGCCGAAGAACGCCCCGGACTGGATTTTGCGCGTGTTGTGGGTCAGCTGAACCAGCCGTGTGCGCGATTTGGCATACGATCCCGGTTCGTTGAAGCCGATCTGCCCGTCCTCGCCGACGCCGATGATCATCAGGTCGATCTTGCGCACCGAGTGGTCGTACGATGCGCAGTATTCGGAAATCCTGGCTTCGGGTACCGTGCCGTCGGGGATGTGGATATTTTCGGGCAGGATGTCGATATGGTTGAGGAAATCCTCGTGGATGCGGAAATTGCGGCTCTGCTGTTCGGTCGAGCGGATCGGGTAGAACTCGTCGAGGCTGAATACCGCCACGTTGCGGAAGCTGACGATCCCCTCCTCGTGGCGTTTGACCAGTTCGCGGTACAGCCCGAGCGGGGTGCGCCCGGTCGTGAGCCCCAGCACGAACGGCTGCGACTCCTCGTAAACCTCGTTCGAGCAGTGGATTTCGTTATATGTACGGATTGCCTTCACGATGGTGTCGGCGACGTACTGCACGCCCAGATATTCGTTTTCATAAACCGTCGTGTGGATCTTTTCGTAACGGTGGATGATGTCGCGCGGAGCCGATACTTCGATCAGGCCCCCGTCTTTGGGAAGTGAATATTTGTTGTTCATATCTTTGAAAATTTAATTTGTTCGAAAAATTCCGGCAGGTGGAAGTCGGGCTTCGGGGCCGAGATCGGCTTCCATGACAGGAAATGGGGCTGCGAGAGTTTGTCCCCGCATTTGTAGAGGTTCACCTTCGCTTTCAGTCCGCTCCAGTCCGTCAGCGAGTGCATGAACAACGCCTGCGGCGGGATGGCCAGCACCACCGACCAGCGGTTGTCGCCTTCGTGTTCGGGGAAGGGACGCGACCCGAGGCTCGGGTTGCGCAGGATGCTTTCCATGACCCGGGGCGTGGCATGTGTGGCGTGTTCGCGCTCTCTGCGGAACCCCACGAGCAGACGCCCGATGCAGGTGCATTCGAAATTGTAGTAGTAGCCGCTGTCGTCGGGGGCGATGAAGAACTCCACGCACGAATCAGTCCAAACTTCTCCGTTGTCCTCCGTGACGCGGGCCATCGTCCATTGTTCCCTGACGTCGAAGCGCAGCATCAGATAGGCGCCCGTGTGGAACATGCGGAACGAAACCTCGGGTGCGTAGGGATATTGCTCCGGCCAGTTGCAGCAAGCTACCGGCTGCGGTTCGATGCTGCCGAAAGCGGTCTCGACGGCCCGTTTGTCGGCCGGGACGATGCCTGTTATTTTCCGTATCTCCATGATCCTTTCCCCCTTCTTCTCTTGCTGCATCGTCTTTGCAGGTTTATGCGTTGCGGTAGTGCTCCGCGATCCCGGCCACGATGCGGCACATTTGGCCGTAGTGTTCCTCCATGCTTTGCAGCAGGCGGTACTGGGCGTGTGTGCGTACGAGGTTGTGGTCGGGGTATTTTATCTTGTAATAGGTGTCGCCGTCGATGTAGTCCATCAGGAAGCGCAAAACCTGTTCGAACGTGATGTACCGCGCCGAAAAGGCCAGGTGGTCGATTTCCGTGTCGGTGAGCTGCGCCGCACGCTGCGAGAGGTATCCGTCGGTGTAGGCGCTGAACATTTCGAGCGAAATGCCGACGCGCGACAGGTCGCGGTCGTCCTCGTCGCCCGTATTGGCATAAGAGCGGATCGCATCACCGAAATCGTTGAGCGACGTGGAGGCCATCACCGTGTCGAGGTCGATGGCGCAGAGCACCTCGCCCTGTTTGTCGAACAGGATGTTGTTGATCTTCGTGTCGTTGTGCGTCACGCGGGTAGGGATCGTACCGTCCTCGACCTTCGACCAGAAAGAGAGCATCTCGGCGCGCCGCGACTCGATCCAGCCGATCTCCCCCGCGAGGTGCATTTTGCGCCCTGCGGCATCGCGGGCCAGGGCGGCGTCCCATTGTCCGAAACGGTGGCGGATGTTATGGAACCCTTTGATCGTCTCCGCCAGCGGTTCGGTGAAATCGTCCAGCTGGGACTGGAATTTCCCGATGCCTTCGCCGCCCTTGCGGGCCAGTTCCGGGGAGTCGGCCTTGTTGTAGGCAACCGTGTCGTCGATGAAGACCGTCGCGGCCCAGTATTCGCCTTCCGCGTCGACGTGGTACAAGTGCCCGTCCTTTGCCGGGACGACGGTCATCACCTCGCGCCGCGGGTCGCCTCCGGCCGCAATGACGCCGCGGCGGATGTGTTCCGTGACCCGGCGGATGTTGTCCATCATGGCCGGCACGTCGGGGAAAACGGCCTTGTTCTTGCGTTGGAGGATGTAGTCGGGGGCATCTGCTTCGGTGCGGACGATGAACGTGTCGTTGATGAATCCTTCGCCCAGTGAGTCGATGGCCGCGATGGGGCCTTCCAAGGCGAAATTCGATGCGATCTCTCTTAAATTCTCCTTCATGGCGTACGGTTTTCTGTGTTTTCCGCGCTATAACGGTTGCACACCCCAAAGGTACTAAAAAGAACGCAGTCCTGCAACGGAATCGCGTAAAAATAAAACTTTTTTCTTTTAACAAGGGTTTTGGTAAGTATTTTTACGATCGGATGTTTAATTCGTTATTGAATTTACCGACATGTCGCTTGGTCGAAAATAAAATCCCCGGCAACTAATTATTGCCGGGGATTTTTCGACGACGGGAGTTGCCCGTTTATTTGATATAGCTGGTCAGCATTTTCAGGCTCCCGCCCGGAACCGCGCGGAGCGATTTCACCGTGGCGGGGAGTAGCACGGTCTCCCCCTGGTGGATCGGCATTTCGTTGCCCGAGTCGTCGCAGATCGTTCCCTTGCCTTCGACACAGATCACGACGACGAACGAATCCAAAGCCGAATAGTCGATGGTCAGCGCTTCGGTCAGGTCGTAGAGCGAGGTGGTGAAATAAGGGCACGACACCAGTTCCACTTCACGATCCTGCGCCTTCTGGTAATGCGTCCGGTAATCGGGCAGTACGGTGTAGTCGATGGCGTCCTTCGCCAGTTCGGTGTGCAGTTCGCGGGTGTTGCCGTTGGCATCCTTGCGGTTGAAATCGTAGATGCGGTAGGTGATGTCCGAGGTCTGCTGTATCTCGGCGATAAACGCCCCGGCCCCGATGCTGTGGACGCGTCCGGCCGGCAGGAAAAAGAGGTCGCCGGGGTGGATTTCATATTCGGCGAGCAGGTCGGTGATGGTGTTGTCCTCGACGCTGGCTTCGTACTGGGCGGGCGTCACCTGCTTGGCGAATCCCGAGCGCAGGCGTGCGCCTTCGTCGGCGTCCACGACGTACCACATCTCGGTCTTGCCTTTCGATTTGTGGCGCTCCCATGCCAGTGCGTCGTTCGGGTGCACCTGGATCGAGAGATCCTGACGTGCGTCGATGAATTTGATCAGCAGCGGGAACTCCTGTCCGAAGCGTTCTGCATTGGCCTTGCCGAGCAATGCCGCGCCGTGGCGTGCGATCAGCCCGGGCAGGGTGGTGCCCGCCTCGGGGCCTCCCGCTACGACCGATTCGTTACCCTTGACGCCCGAAAGTTCCCAGCTTTCGCCGACCTGCTTCTGGTCGGAGGCGATGTGCTTGTAGGGGACGATCTTTTCGCCGCCCCAGATTGTCGATTTGAGAATGGGTTGGAACTTATACATAATTTTTTATTCCCTGATGCTGTAAAGAATTATTGTTGTTTCTGTGCGTCGAGCTGGCTCAGGGCGAATGCGTAGGCACCCACCGAGATGGCGTTGCTCGCGCCGAGTTTCGAGATCATGACGCCGATGCGTTTCTGGGGGTCGTATGCCACGTAACGATCCGTGCCGTAAACCTTCAGCGCACGCTGGTCGCCCTTGGCGAACTCCTTGAATTCTTCCTCGTTGTCCAGGTCGTAGACCTTCATCTGCACGCGGTTCAACTCCTCGCCCGTGATGGTGTGCATCTTGCCGCGCAGTTCTTTCAGCAGACTGGGCATGATGTACTTGCGGGCTGCGGTGATGCCGCCGCCGATGACGATGAGCCCGTCCACCAGCGTCACGGCCGTTGCCATGGCGTCGCCGGCGATCTCGCCCAACTCGGCGAAGGCCTGTTTGGCTGCTTCGACATCGCCGGGACGCTTGCCGTCGGCGATTTCGCAGATGTCCTTCGGCTCGAACGCGTGTTTAACGTCGCCCGAGACCTCGCCGTAGACCCGCTTGATGGCGCGTACCGCCACGCCGTCCTCGACGATGATGTCGGGCATCTTCTTGTGTTTGAGGCAGAAGGTCTCGACACACGAGTTGTCGCCGCGGTTGAGTTGATTGTTGACCACCACACCGATGCCGAAGCCCGTGCCGAAGGTGTAGCCCACCAGGTTTTTGTAGCGTTTCGGGCAGCCCAGGGCTTCGAGCTTGGCGTTTACCTCGGGCAGGGCGCCGCCCAGTGCTTCGCCATAGGCGAACAGGTCGCCGTCGTTGTTGATGAATACCGGAATGCCGAATTTGTATTCGAGGAAGGGCCCCAGCGCCACGCCTTCGCGGAACGAGGGGAAATTGGGCAGGTAACCGCCGATGATGCCGTTGGGATAATCGGCCGGGCCCGGGAATGCGAAGCTGATGGCGACGGGTTTGGCCTCCAGTTTGTCGATCACGGCCTGGAAGCCTTCGACCATCGTTGCCAGGCATTTGTCGAGGTCGTCCGCATTCGACGGCATGGTGATGGGTTCGACGATGAATTTGTTGGCCTGCATGGCTCCGAACACGAGGTTCGTACCTCCGGCATCGAGAGTGATGACCACCCGGTTGTCGTATCTGTACATGGTTGCTATTTATTTGTTGGTTTCAGCATTTTTCTGCGCAGGAATCGGCCATGCGGTGCGTGCGGTTCATGCGGTGCGAGCCCTTCCCCGATCCTGCGGTTGCACCTGGTTGCAGAACCCCGGCTCCCGGAATCCGGTTGCAGACAGGTTCGTGCTGACTGGCTGCCCCTGGGGGTCGGAGGTTCGGTTCACTGGTTGCATTCGGTACCGGTATTTAGCCCAGCAAAGATAGTAAAAATAACCGAACGATGCGGCCTGCGGCCTGAAAGTATGCATGTCTGGTGCGATTTTTTGTGTTGCGGGCGCGAATATCCGGGCCTTTGTGCCTGCCGGCTGTTTTTCCGGCTGTCAACCTTGCTGTTTTCCGGGTGTTTTTATTACCTTTACGCACGGTAGTGCCCGGCCACAGGGAATTCGATGTGGGGTAGCCGCGCGGCACCGGGCGCCGTATTCCGGAATTAAATCGTAATATTATGAAAATCAAGATAATGATGTTCTTAGCCACGGTGGCTCTGTTGGCTGTCGGCGCGGAAATAAGCGCCAGGAGCAGCAGCCGGGAATCCGTCCGTCCGCCTTGCCCTACGGGGATGATACGGGCCGGCAATGCTGTCCGGACGGGATATTCCGCGGACAAGGTGCACGGCGTGCATGCGGGGGAAAACATGCCGGATTCCGCCCTGGGGATGCTGCGGCGGTTTTACGCGGAATACATAGCCGCGTGGTTGCGGAATGGTGATAATGAAGAAGGCCTGGCGATCCTGCGGCGATACCTGACCCCGCGGTTGTTCGGCCGGTTGCAGCGGATGTATGCGGAAATGGAGCTGGATTACGATCCGTTCCTGGAGGCGCAGGACTGCGATGAAAGTGTGCTGGAAAATCTCCGTATCGAAAAGGATTCCGTTCGGACGGATGTTTACCGGATCTTGCTGTGGGATAATTTCAACCGGGAATACCGGAAAGCCGAATTGCTGCTCAGGCACGGGGAGGACGGATACCGGATCGACGGCATCCTCTCCCTGCCGGATCGCTATACCCGCGATCCGGACTGAGGAATTCCAGTCCCGTTTTTATATCTTTGCACAACGAAATAATTATTCCGTTAACCCGAAAACATTACTATGAAAAGATTGCTGACCCTCGCCCTGTTCGCCGTGCTGCTGCTCCCTGCCGTTGCGCAGGAACTGACCGTAGCCACCTACAATATCCGTAACGCCAATAAAGGCGACGCCGAACGAGGCAACGGCTGGGAACGCCGCTGCCCCTGGGTATGCGGGCTGATCGAATTCCAGGGGTTCGATATTTTCGGCAGCCAGGAGGTGCTCGACGGGCAGTTGCACGATATGCTGGCGCAGCTTCCCGACTATGCCTATATCGGCGTGGGGCGCGACGACGGCAAGGCCAAAGGCGAATATTCCCCCATATTCTATAAAAAGGAGCGTTTCCGGTTGCTGGACGAAGGCCATTTCTGGCTCTCGGAAGTTACCGACCGTCCCAACAAGGGGTGGGACGCCGCGCTGCCCCGCATTTGCACATGGGGGCATTTCCTGGACAGGCAGACCAGGCGCCGGTTCTGGTTCTTCAACCTGCATATGGATCACGTCGGTGTCCGGGCGCGCGAGGAGAGCGCCAAACTGGTCGTCGCGAAGATCCGCGAAATGTGCGGCCCCAGGGAGTTCGTGATCCTCACGGGCGATTTCAACGTCGACCAGAACAACCCCATCTATACGACCTTCACCGCCTCGGGGGTATTGGCCGATTCGTATGAAACCGCGGCCAGACGCTATGCCCCGAACGGGACGTTCAACAATTTCAACCCCACGCTGAAAACCGACAGCCGTATCGACCATATTTTCGTGTCGCCTTCGGTGCGTGTGCACGATTACGGGGTGCTGACGGACACCTACCGTTCGCAGACCACCCGCAGCGACGAGGAGATCAAGTCCGGAGCATTCCCCAAGGAGGTGTCGTTGCACAGCTATGAGGCGCGGACGCCGTCGGATCATTTCCCGGTCGTCGTGCGGCTCGAATTCTGAGGAGGTTGTTCCGGCAGGGACTGATTCAAATGTAACGATAAGATGAAAAATGTATTTTTTGCCGCATTCTTCGGTGCTGCGTGTTGCCTGTCGGGATGCCGTCAGGAGGCAGCGACCCCCGCAACGGGGGAGCATTATGCGTTTGCCGAAGAGATGTTCCGCAAGGTGTGGGACATGTACCGGGTGCCGGAATACGGCCTGTTTTCGGAATATTACCCCAATAGCTACCGTCCCGATGTAAATTATTTCGACGACGGGGCGAAAAGCACGCAGGAGGTTTCCTTCCTGTGGCCCATGGACGGGGTGTTCACCTCGGCGGTCGCGCTGGCCGAAGTTGATCCGGTGAAATACGGCAGCTATGTTGATTCGATGGTGATGGCTGTTGAGCAGTATTACGACGACGGGCGCATGCCCGCCGGGTATCAGGCCTATCCTGTCAGGATGGGCAAGGTCGACCGTTATTACGACGACAACGGGCTGGTCGGACTGGCCTACGTCGCGGCCTACGGCGTGACCCGCAATCCCGCGCACCTGGAAAAAGCCAAGCAGGTGATGACCTTCATCCTGAGCGGCTGGCGCCCCGACCACGACGGCGCCGTGTCGTGGCTCGAAGGGGTAGAGAACCAGAAGCCGGGATGCGCCAACGGTAAGGCGATGCTGCTGGCGCTCAACCTGTACGGGGCGACGGGAGACCCCTATTACCTGACTGCCGGGCGCCGTTTCTACGACTGGATGGAGGCCTACCTGCACGATCCGGAACTGGATATCGTCTGGAATTCCTGGCTCACGCAGCCCGAAGCGCGTCTGGACAAGGCGGTCTATTCCTATAATACGGGGTTGCTGCTGCAGGGTGCCGTCGCGTTGTATGGATATACCGGCGATCGGGTTTATCTGGACAATGCCCGCCGGCTGGCCGAAGGAGCCCGGAAATTCTATTTGCCGGAGACGGAGGACGGCGCGGCCGCGAACCGTGATTTGCCATGGTTCTATCTGGTGTTGTTGCGAGGCTACCAGGCTCTCTACGACCTCGACGGCGATCCGAAATACGTGGATATATTCATCCGCTGGATGGATTGGGCGCGCCGGAACGCACGGGATGCCGCCGGGCTGTTTTACAACGACTGGTCGGGGAAGAAAGACGAATCGGCCACACCCAAATGGCTGCTCGACGAGGCTTGCATCCCCGAGTATTTCGTCCGTGCGGCTTTGATCCGCAGGGAAGTCGTGCCGGCCGCCTTGCCCCGGTAGGATCGTTTCCGCATCGGGCGGGCGGCAATGTTCGGCGGGCTTCCCCGGCAGGAATGGGCGTGCCGGTGCGGGATGTGTGCGCTCCCGGGCGACAATCGCATGATAATTTTGCCCGGCCAGCATCTATAGACGAAATAAATGCTATTTTTGCCGCAAAATCCGACCTATGAATACGAAAGCCAAAGGTTACCTTCTGGGTGCTGTCGCCGCAGCTACTTACGGCATGAACCCGCTCTTTGCCCTCCCGCTCTACAAGGCGGGGATGGATCCCGATTCGGTATTGTTTTTCCGCTATCTTTTCGCCATCCCGCTGTTGGGCATCATGCTCAAGGCCCGCGGCCGGGATTTCAAGCTGCACCGCCGTGAGATCGTGCCGCTGGTACTCCTGGGATTGCTGGTCGCCCTCTCGTCCCTGTCCTTGTTCCTGAGCTACAATTACATGGATGCCGGCATCGCCTCGACGCTGCTGTTCGTATATCCTATTTTCGTAGCGTTGATCATGGCCTTCGGCTTCCGGGAGAAGCTCTCCCCGCAGACTGCATTGTGCATCTTGCTGGCATTGGCCGGTATCGGGCTGTTGTTCAAAGGCAGTGACGGTTCGACACTCAATATCACGGGGACGGTTCTGGTGATGGTTTCGGCTTTGTCCTATGCAATTTATATCGTCGGCGTGAACCGTCCGGTGCTGAAATCCGTTGCGACGCTCAAGGTGACGTTCTACGTCCTGCTTTTCGGGTTGCTGCTTTACGTTGTCCGGCTGGATTTTGGCATGGCAGTCCATGTGCCCGATAAATGGTACCTGTGGGGGAACCTGCTTGCACTGGCCGTTTTCCCGACGGCGATCTCGTTTTTGTGTACAACCAGCGCCATCCAGTACATCGGTTCGACACCGACGGCAATCCTCGGTGCCTTGGAACCTGTCACGGCCGTCTTCTTCGGGGTGATGATCTTCGGGGAGACCCTCACGCTGAGGATATGTTGCGGCATCCTGTTGATTATCATTGCCGTGAGCCTGATCGTCGCGGGAAATCGGGTAGCGGTTTACCTCGTGCGGTTCAGAAAACTTTTCCCGCGGCTTCCCCTGAAAAAGGCAGGCCGCAAAGGTTCCGACAGCCCTGACCGCAAGGGCAGGGAATAACCGGAATTGCCTTTTGGGGCCACGCATACCCTAAAATGCGTGCCGGTATCTATCCTGCGAAGCAAAAGACCGATCCGACCTTTGCAGTCAGTAATCCTGACGGTTATGAACGAAAGCGAGAACAGTGCAGTGATAATCGAAATCCGGCGAATGGTTCACGAAATGCTCCGCGAGATACGCCAAGTGAAACGGCAGCGGAATATGTTGGGCCGAAGGCCTATTCTTTAATTCTACGGATATGTCCATAAAAGGCTCTTCGGCGTGGGCGAAACGGTCGGTGATTTGGAAGAAGATCGAATAGCAATACGGAGTAATTTTTGCAGCATTACCTATCAAAAAAACACCGTCATGATTATGCCGAAAATTTTGATCGTAGCGACCGGAATCGGAGCCTATGCCAATGCAATTCTACCCACCGGATTATGGCTCAGCGAACTGACACACATCTATCACCGAGCGAAAGGGCTGGGCTGCAAGATAACGATCGCGAGTCCGAAAGGCGGTGAGATACCGGTCGATCCCGAGAGTTTGAAGCCGTTCACCCTCGATAAGATGTCCAAAGCATATTGGAACGACCCCGAATTTCGGGAGCTGTTGCATCATGCCCAAAGTCTCGATGAAGTTGCGGGGCGACGGTTCGACTGTGTTTATCTGGCTGGAGGACATGGTAGCATGTACGATTTCCCGGACAATGCCGTCCTGCAGGCAATTCTCAAAACGCATTTTGAAAGCGGCAAAATCGTGTCGGCGATTTGTCACGGCGTATGCGGATTGCTGAACGTTGGGCTGTCTGACGGGCAGTTGCTGGTAGCCGGTAAAAAGATCACCGGATTCAGCTGGTTCGAGGAAACCCTTGCCCGGCGCAAAAAGGTTGTTCCTTTCGACCTCGAAGCGGTGCTGAAAGAACGGGGTGCCGATTACCGGAAAGCATGGATTCCGATGACTTCGAAAGTCGTTGTCGACGGAACCCTGATCACTGGCCAGAATCCGCTCAGCTCCAAGGAAATGGCGAAAGTCGTATTGAATCACCTGACTAAAAGGGAGATCCGATGAAAAATAACCAGTTGATGATCTACGGGGCCTACGGCTATGCCGGAGAGCTGATGGTGCGCGAGGCTGTGGCACAGAGGCTCCGCCCTATTATCGCCGGGCGAGATGCCGAAAAGCTGAAACCTATCGCTACGGAACTGAGCCTCGAATGCCGGGCTTTCGGTGTACGGAATACCGGAAGCAATTTACAGGATATAAGCGTACTACTCAACTGTGCGGGGCCGTTTTCCGCCACGGCGGAGCCGCTGGCGCGAGCATGTCTTGCGCAACAGATCCACTACCTCGACATTACGGGCGAGATCGACATCTTCCGGAAATGCCATGCGCTGGATGAAGAGGCGCGGCAGCAAAACGTCCTCATTTTGCCAGGTGCCGGAACCGACATCGTGCCAACCGACTGTCTGGCGGCGATGCTTAAGGAGAAACTGCCCGTCGCCACGCGCATCGATCTGGCTCTCTCGTTCGGCACCAATCCAAGTATCGGCACGGTCAACACCATGATCGAGAGTTTCGGCAAAGGCGGGTTGATCCGCGAGGGCGGTATGCTGAAAGTCGTTTCGAATGCCTTTCAGATGCGGAAAATCCCGTTTCAGAATAAGCCCCAGTGGGCAATGACGATCCCCTGGGGGGATGTTTTCACCTCCGGAATATCTACCGGAGTTCCCGATGGCGCAGTCTATATGGCTATGCCGAGAATGAGCATCTATATGATACGATTGACCAACCCGGTCAAAGGGATTCTGAATACCCAGTTCGGGCAGAAGATCACGAAGCGTCTGGCTGGCTGGCTGATGAAAAAAGGGCCTGACGCCAAAGCGCTGGAGGCCGGGCGGGGACAATTCTGGGGCGAGGCCGAGGCTCCGGACGGCGAAAAGCTGGAAATGACGATGTCCACCCCCAATGTCTACGCTCTGACCGCCACGGTCGGTATCCGGATCGCGCAATATTGTCTGGATTATACCGGCCCGGGCGGATATTACACGCCCTCCATGTTGTTGGGAAGCCGGTTTATCGAATCGATACCGGGCATAGAAGTGCATGTGCTCAATCAAAGATTAAGAAAGATTTAGCCAAGGTTTTTTCTGTTTGTTGCAGTATCTTTCAACTGCTTTTCTGCCCCCCCCCTCAGGGGCTCGAACCCTGAATCCCAACATTGAGAGTGTTGTGTCTACTTCGCGGACAAAAACGAAGTTTTTGTCCGTAACCGACTGATTTAAAGATTAATCACCCTCTCGCCGTTCGTCTGTTTTCGGCAATTTTCAGTAGCTTTGATTTCTATATAAAAAATCCCCGACCGTATGGCCGAGGATATATTTCTCAATTAGACAGAATTATTTAAGGTCTTTGGCTTTGATGCGTACGACCTTTCCATCTCGCACAACCACCAATTCGCCGTCCTCTTTTTTTGTTTTCTCAATCAGACGCTTTCGGGCAAGTAAAATCCCTGCATTGATTTTCTCCTGCATTTGTTTTATTTCAATCTCGCTCATAGTCTGCAATTGTTTTGTAGGATAACGTATCTTCTATTTTGATTGTTGTGTTTTTCGCTCCCGAAGCGATGATTTTAATTTCTGCATCTGCCGAACTATTGTCGTATATCGTCCAGAAATTACAAATCGGCGTATAAAGTGTTACAAGATTCCTAATCCCGTTCGCATAACGACGGCGAATGACATCCGACGGGATATTATGGCCGCCCTCGCTTACGCGTGTTGCAACACGCTCGATAGCTTGTTCAGGAGTCGGCAGCCAAAAATAAAGTAGGGTTACAAAGTAGCCTTTCGCGTGTGCCCGTTCGATAAATTTCACATAGGAACGGAGTTGCCAACGTCGTTTCAAATGCAAAATCCGCGCCCTCGGCAAGTAAGTCATCCATACGTTGCAACATCAGTCGCCCTGCTTCGATTGCCACACTTTCGGGATTGAACGGCGACAGCCCTTTTGCAATTTCATCGGCATTGACGAACTCTTTGCAACCAATACGGTGTAGGATGCAGTCGTTTTTCCGGCACCGTTACAACCCGCTATGATATAAAGTTTCGGCATATCGTATGAGCAAAGATAGATAATTTATATAAATTGTTCCAAATATTTCTCCTTAAACCCAGCCAGCGGGAATTTAAAATCTCTTTGCTTCCCCTCTGTTGTCGTATAGTTGATAATAACCGTATCGCTTTTTATATGCAATTCGAATAGGTTTATCTTATCGTGTCCCCATTCAAGGATATTCGGCATAAGGAGCAATATCTCTGCGTTGGATTCAGTCAATGTACATTGCATCTGTACTGTTATCTGCCCTTTGCGC
This sequence comes from Alistipes sp. CAG:29, assembly GCF_000435435.1. Classification (NCBI taxonomy): domain Bacteria; kingdom Pseudomonadati; phylum Bacteroidota; class Bacteroidia; order Bacteroidales; family Rikenellaceae; genus Alistipes; species Alistipes sp. CAG:29. The sequence continues at coordinate 75,240 of NZ_FR893489.1, forward strand.
TGAAAAGTTGTATATCTCTATCTGTATCGTCAGGCATGTATACATAAATCGCGGGCGCAAATTCATCGGGTTTGCGTGATATAGCCAAGCACATCCCGTAAAAGTTATCATCGGCAACGATTTTTCAAATCATCATGCGCTGTTCATCGCTGCTCTGCCGTCATTCTGTTTTTGGTATTCTGTTCATTTTAGCTAAAATTTATGTTGTTATGCTGTTGTTAGTGTTGCCCTCTTTACGCAGGAACAGTTCAAAGTCGTGAAGATATGCAATCAAATCAGATATTCAGCGACCGAAATTGCGACAAACGGGATAACAAAGAGCGGTGTTTGGATGCCGAGCCGTATTTGCCG
>NZ_FR893490.1:0-539 GCF_000435435.1 Alistipes sp. CAG:29
GTGTTTGGATGCCGAGCCGTATTTGCCGAGTGTTTCCAGCCGTTCGATAGTCTGTTTCAGATATTCGCCGACCGTGCAGTTTATTTTCCGCCCGTTGGTTTCCAAAAGATTGTCGAGAGTAACCTCTACCTCTAATGCTTCCAAGCGTTTGATTTTGCGGCGGAGTTCGTCGATTTTGGTGTCAATGCGGAGTTGTAACGCCTGCAATTCGGGAGTTTGGCCCTTAACACGCTGATTTTCAAAATCCCACTCGTTAATGTTGAGTGTTACACCCGTGCTGATGTGTTTAAGTTTTCGGTTTTGTGTTAAACGCAGGTGAACGGGCGCGGCGTTTTGATTGTTCAGTCTGTCTTTGCGAAAGACGGCGTTAATGCTGATATTCATTTGTTTGCATTGTTGCGCAAACAAGTTTAACCGACTGATTTAGTGTTAAACATTTCCCCGAAAACGCTCTCTTTTCCACCCGAAAATGCCCGACGACAGGGCAGGAACACAAAAACAAAAAGACTGATAATCATTGATTATCAGTCTTTTGCTTT
>NZ_FR893491.1:0-657 GCF_000435435.1 Alistipes sp. CAG:29
TGTTGCGGCCCAGTATCTCGATAGCCTCGTCCAGCTCCTCGAACATCTTCGTATAGACCGCCTCCTGCGAATCGTACTCCACATAGACCGACTCGTTGCTCTCCAGCTTCGAATAGGGAATCGGACCGTAGGAGTCCGTCACACGGTGCATGATGGCCACTCGCAACAGGCGGGCGAAAGCGATGGCCACTTCGTCTTCCGTGCCGTTGACGATGCCCTTATAGGGGGTATAGGTCTCGGTGATGACGTTGGCGAAAGGCCATTTGCGCCAGTCGGCCGAGGGATTATAGGTCTCGAACTTGGTCTGCCATGTATCGACCGTGGCACCGATGTAACCGCCGAACGGCCCGCCCGAAAGCGATTCGTTGAACTGGTACATGTGCTCCTGCACGGGAATCACAAGACTCTGCAGCGACTTGAATTTCGTGCCGGTCTTGTAATTGAGGGCATCCATCTGTTCTTCCGTAACCTGATTGGGATTGCGGTTGATGTCCTCGAAATCACCGGTGCAGGCAGCCAATCCGAGCAGCGCGACCGACAGCAACACCGACTGCCAGCTCATATTGATCTTTCTCATAGTTTCTGCGCTTTAGAATTGGAATTTGACATTGAAACCGAGACTGCGCATCGAAGGCATCATGAAATAGTCGATGCCCT
>NZ_FR893492.1:0-3459 GCF_000435435.1 Alistipes sp. CAG:29
GCAGGTATACAGCCATCTGTTAAAGCCTAAATCCATAACATATAATTAAACTGGATTTTACTCGAAAGTGGATTAACCGCTATATATAAAATAAGACCAATACAATAAATATTAATGAATAAGCTTGGAATAATAATTCAGGCTCGTACTGGGTCAACCCGGCTGCCGTCTAAAATGATTCTTCCGTTTTACGGAAATGATGGAATACTCAGCATTCTGCTTTCTCGGTTAACACAGTGTAAGTTGGCTGACAGTATTATTGTGGCAACAACATCATCATCTCCTGATGATGCCATATGCGATTTAGTTCGGGAACACAGGGTGAAATGCTTTCGGGGAGATGAAAATGATGTCTTGGATCGCTTTATTCAAGCAGCCCGATATTATGGGATTTCGAAAATTATCAGAATTTGTGCTGATAATCCTTTCTTAGATATTGAATCGCTTGATTCATTGATTTTAGCGAGTGAAAATATCGATGCAGATTATGTATCATTTTGTACGAGCAATCATACTCCAACCATAAAAACCCATTTTGGCTTTTGGGCTGAATATGTTACACTGGCAGCATTGGAACTTGTTGCTCGGAAGACGGCGGAGAAAGTATATCACGAACACGTAACAAATTATATTTATACTCATCCTAACGATTTTAAAATAATCTTAAATCCGATTCCGGCTGACCTTGAAAAGCGGACAATCCGCTTAACCATAGATACATTGACTGACTTTCGTATCCAGCAGAAAATTTTTCAGGCTGTTTTTGAGGTAAATCCTCGCTTCACGATAAAAGATGTCGTATCGTACCTTGATGGACATGCATGCCTGTATGCAACAATGGATGAGATTATTAAATCCAATCAAAAATAAAATATAAATATGAGAAAGACATATATTATCGGTGAAATTGGGCAAAACCATAACGGTTCCGTCGATATTGCAAAGTTGATCATCGAATTGATATGCAGACCGATAGAGGAAGATGTGTTCGGACTGGATCTGCAACCTATGGATGCAGTCAAGATGACCCGTCGGGATTTGAAAGAGGAACTTACTGTTTCTCAAATGAATAGACCATACAACACCCCAAATTCTTTTGGAGCTACGTATGGGGAACATCGGGCTTACCTCGAACTGGATGACCAAGCCCATTATGAAGTATATCGATATGCCAAATCCAAAGGGTTGGATTTTATCGAAACCCTTTGTGCTAAAGGGTGTCTTTCTCTTTTAAAATTGTTTACGCCGGATAAATTGAAGGTTGCAAGTCGTGATCTGACGAATCTGCCATTATTGGAAGCTATGGCTGAGACACGCATTCCCATCATTCTTTCTACGGGGATGGCCGGAAAAAAAGAACTAGATGATGCTCTGGCCACCATCACTAAATATCATGATGATATTTCCATCCTTCATTGTGTATCACAATATCCGACAGCACCGGATAACCTAAATTTGCAAACCATATCTTATCTGAAAAAAAATTATCCCCAGTATAAAATAGGTTTTTCGGATCACACGATTGGCATCTCAGCTCCTATAGTCGCGTTGGGGCTGGGGGCAGAAATAATCGAGAAGCATATTACGATCGATCGTCGTATGAAAGGTACCGATCAGGCTGGGTCATTGGGGCCGGATGGCGTATACCGAATGGTTCGGGATATCCGAGTTGCAGAGCGTTGGATGGGGACAGAAGATCTGTATATTGAAAAGGATGTGCTAAGCGCTAAAATTAAATTGGAGCGGTCGATTGCAACCCGGAGGAGTATTCGACAGGGAGAAATAATCTCTGAAAACGATATTCATCTCTTGAGTCCCGGGGATGGATATAAATGGGTGGATCGCGCGGAAGTGATCGGACGCAAAGTGCTCCATGATATTCCTGCAGATGAAATAATATACCCGGAAATGATTTCATAGAATGGATGCATTTGAGATATATCAACTTGTCCACTTTTAGAAATCAAAGACCTACTTCAGTGAGGAAAAGCTGGATTATGATGTTGAATTATATAAAAACGCTATTGATCAATTTATAGATGATTATCGTCGGTGGTATGATGGTGAGGTAATAGATATCCATCGGCTTAACATAACACCGCAATTACACCCTGTATTAACTTACAGATTGGCCAGATTACTTTATCTGAAGGGTAATGAAGAGCAAGCCTCTGTTTATTCTGTTTTGGAACGAATTCCCGGTCTGGTTGAAATTTACTATTCTGCTCAAATTGGTCGGGGATTAAAGATAAATCATGGTGCCGGCTGTGTTATTGGTGTCCGATGCGTAATTGGAGACAACTGTCTCAGGGTGTTACTATAGGGGATAGAAACGGCGGCCGGCCGATTATTGGCAATAATGTCATAATATATGTTGGGGCAAATAACCATAGGTGATTACAGTGTAATAGGGGCTAATGCTGTTTGTCTTCGCAGTTCCCCCCCCCTCCCAGGCTGTTTGCGAAGGTGTGCCTGCTCGAAATATAGCTGAATATGAATAATATAAAATTAATCCTTACCGATATTGACGGTGTTTGGACTGATGGTGGTATGTATTACGATCAGACTGGAAATGAATGGAAAAAATTCCATACTTATGATAGTGCGGGGGTTTTTTTCGCGCATCGGGCCGGTATACCTGTGGGTATATTGACGGGAGAAACCACGTCTATTGTCAAACGCAGAGCGGAGAAATTAGGTGTTGATTACCTTTTTCAAGGTGTGACAAATAAGCTTGAAATTGCCCAAGGGTTATGTGGTGAACTATGCATCTCATTGGATGAAGTTGCTTATATTGGAGATGACCTTAATGATATTGAATTGCTTCGGAAGGTCGGTGTTTCCGGAGTTCCTGCGAGTGCTCCGGAGTATATACGTCGGTTGGCAACTGTATCTCTTCAGAAACGAGGAGGCGAGGGCGTTTTCAGAGAGTTTGTCGAGGTATTGTTGCAGGATAATTTGGTGACGTTATTTCAGGGATATATTTCTGAAAATAGCTAGTGAAAAAAAGGTGTCAATACCAAGGGTGATGTCATTGGAAAGAGGATATTTTTACTATAAATGTGATAAAGGCTTGTGCTGAATTTTAAATGACAATCGCTAGTGTTCATATAAAATGAAGTCTTTGTTAAAGTAGTCTGGAGGCAGATATGATTTCATAATTCTGAGATGCTATTGTTTATTTAGGCATTATATCTATGCTTTAAAATTGTTAATAAAATGATTGAAAAATGTATATAGAAATTTGTGGTAATTCGATTCGTATAGGACGTGTGGAATCAGATGAGATTTTCTTGGATGATGGTGAGCGTATATTCTGGGCATATGGTTTAATGAATCGGAATATATCTAAAAAAGAATTTTTTGCGACGGTTTCAGTGTTAAGGAGTGAACTTTCCCACCAATTAGCTAATCGAATATTTGCCGGAGGATATTTTATTGTTTTGGTTGACCGGAAGA
>NZ_FR893493.1:0-541 GCF_000435435.1 Alistipes sp. CAG:29
TCCGGCGCAGGAGGATAAAGTCTGCAAAAAAGTTATGGATAACGAGCGTTTAATTCGGATTCTCACGAAGAAACTGCGGGGCAAGTACAATTTACCGCACTGGCCCTTGCGGTTGGATGTCGAAAACGCAGTCAACGAAGCGTTACAGCAAACGGACGAACTGGATAATCTCCTGATCCAGTTGCGTAACCGGGCCGTGAGATTCAGTTACCGCAAACAGGACGGGACACTCCGGGAGGCTTTCGGGACACTGAAGCCCTGCTTGCTGGAAGAGTACCGGGCCGGAAGTAAATCCCGCAGCCGTTCGACAAACGACTGTGTGCATTATTTCGACCTTGAGCGGAATGCCTGGCGTTGCTTCTGCCCTGAGAATTTCATCACAATTCACGAGCTTCCGTAACTTGTTGCCCCGGAGTAGAAACTCCGGGGTTTTTTCTGTTCCGTTCACCTGCAAGGGGAAAGTTTGTGATTCATCACAAAGAATTCCTTTGCCGGTAGGGCAGCCGGTCGCCCGGCAGACTTCGCCTGCCGTTCGCGGCGA
>NZ_FR893494.1:0-1181 GCF_000435435.1 Alistipes sp. CAG:29
GTCACGGGTCATTTATCTTCCCTTATACATGCTCTGATAGTATTGCTGGTACTCGCCAGAAGTTATGTCGTCCATCCATTTTTGGTTTTGGAGGTACCAGCGGACAGTTTTTTCGATTCCTTCCTCGAACTGCAGGCTGGGCTGCCAGCCCAGTTCGCGCTTGAGCTTGCGCGAGTCGATGGCGTACCTCAGATCGTGGCCTGCGCGGTCTGTGACATACGTGATGAGCTTCTCCGACGACCCCTCGGGGTTGCCCAGCAGCCTGTCCACCGTCCTGACGATCACCCGTATCAGGTCGATGTTCTTCCATTCGTTGAAGCCTCCGATGTTGTACGTGTCGGCGACCTTGCCCCTGTGGAAGATCACGTCGATGGCCCGTGCATGATCCTCGACGTACAGCCAGTCGCGCACGTTCTGCCCGCGGCCGTACACGGGCAGCGGCTTTTGGTGGCGGATGTTGTTGATGAAAAGCGGGATCAACTTCTCCGGGAACTGATAGGGCCCGTAGTTGTTCGAGCAGTTGGTCACCAGCGTCGGCATCCCGTACGTGTCGTGGTAGGCTCGCACGAAGTGGTCGGACGAGGCTTTCGAGGCCGAGTAGGGGCTGTGCGGATCGTACTTCGTCTCTTCGGTGAAGAACTCCTCGCCGAAGGGCCCGCCGCCGCTCTCCCCGCCCGCAGCATCTCCCTCGGGACGTGTCAGCTCCAGCGCCCCGTACACCTCGTCGGTGGAGATGTGGTAGAACAGCTTGCCTGCCCAATCACCGTTCCAGTATTCCCGTGCCGCCTCGAGCAGCGAGAGCGTGCCCATTTGCCCTCCCACTCTCCGTCCCAGTATTCCCGTGCCGCCTCGAGCAGCGAGAGCGTACCCATGACGTTCGTACGCGCGAAGGTGAACGGATCCCTGATCGAGCGGTCGACATGGCTTTCGGCCGCAAGGTGGATGACCCCGTCGATGTCATACTGCCCGAACAGCGCCCGCAGCATATCCAGGTCGCAGATGTCACCCTTCTCGAACACGTAGTTCGGGGAATCCTCGATGTCCCGCAGGTTGGCAAGGTTCCCCGCATAGGTCAGTTTGTCCAGGTTCACGATCCGGTAATCCGGGTATTTCGTCACGAACAGGCGTACTACGTGCGAGCCGATAAAGCCCGCGCCGCCCGTAATCAGGATGGTGCGTTT
>NZ_FR893495.1:0-617 GCF_000435435.1 Alistipes sp. CAG:29
CGCGCCGCCCGTAATCAGGATGGTGCGTTTTGGTGCCATTATCTCGTATCTTATATTTGATTTTCTCGTTCGGAATAAGTTTCCACCATTTCAGCAAACCGGGAAGACCAGGCCGGCCAGCTCAATTTTTCTTTATATAATCTCCTTGCATTTTCAGACAATCCGGAAAATTCCTGCTTGCATATGCACTCCTTTATCTTGTTGGCAAAATCGGCTCCCGTACCTGTCAGGGGAAGCCTGTATCCGTTCACGCCGTTCACGACATAATTAGCTATTCCGCCGGTATCGGTCGTGAAAACGGGGATTCCGTAAGCCGCAGCCTCGCAATACACGATGGCAGAGCATTCCGCGCGTGTCGGCAACAACAGAATATCGGCTTGCTGCCAAAGTTGCACATACTGGTGATATTGTTCGGGAATATTCTTATTCAAAAAGCCGATGTTTTTAACATGCGGATTATCCCGGTGTTTTTGAGGCAGGTCTTTAATACCTGCGACATACAGCGTCGCACGGATACCGGCGGCATTAAGCTGCATGACCGTATCTACAGCAATCTCGCCGCCTTTCCGCTCCCAGTCGACCCCGGAAAACAGTATGCGGAGCAAATACCCCCCCCC
>NZ_FR893496.1:0-1291 GCF_000435435.1 Alistipes sp. CAG:29
GCCGAGGTCGATGGCAAGTACGGCGTCCGCTTCTTTGCGGCTGATTTTTCCGTCGCGGTCGGTGTCGAAATTTTCGAGGACATAAGTTCTGAAAACAGGGTCTGGAATCGCGCCTCCGTCCCAAAAGATTTGGGGATTCGCAGCCCCTTGTCCGTTTTGGCAGGAAATGGTTGCGGCGGGATATGCGAAAACCGCCAAAGCTGTGATGGGTAGGAATCGTTTCATGGGATTACTAAGATATGCAGTTTCATATTGCAGTTTATTCCTCTTGCTGTCGGTATTTTTTCTGCTTTTCGGCCTCGATGGATTGCATGTAACGTGTCAGGCTGCTCACGATGGCCGTCCGGCTGTTGGTGATTACCTGTATTTTATAGTTGTCGTAATCGAGGGATATTGCTCCTAATTTGGCGAGATTGGATAAATTGAGCCGGATCAATGGATTGTCGCAGCAGCCCAAAGCGACCAGCTTCGTATTCTTCGAGAGAGCGAGTGCAGTCAGTCGATTGTCGTGGCAGCTTAAACCAGTCAATGCGGTGTTTGCGGAGAGGTCGAGCGTAGTCAGTCGATTGTTGTCGCAGTACAACCTGCTCAGCGCCTTATTCTGGGACAGATCGATTGAGGTCAATCGATTGCTTTCGCACCACAAGTCGGTCAGCATCGTATTTTCGGAGAGATCGAGGGTGGGCAATAGATTGTATGAGCAAACCAATTCGGTCAGCATCGGATTTCCGGTCAGATTGAGGGCGGTCAATCGATTGTTGTGGCAGTCCAATCTGATTAATGCCGTATTTTGGGCCAGGTCGAGGGAGGTCAATCGGTTGTCGCGGCAGTCCAATTGGGTCAACGCCGGATTTCCGGTCAGATCGAGGGCGGTCAATCGGTTGTGCGAGCAGTTCAATCCGGTCAATTCCGGATTTTGGGTCAGGTCGAGAACGCTTAATTGATTTCCGCTGCAGTTCAGTCCGATCAACGCTGTATTGTCGGCCAGATCGAGCGCTGTCAATTGATTGTATGCGCAGTCCAAAAGGGTCAGCGCTTTGTTTTTGCTCAGGTCGAGGGCGGTCAATTGACTGTCGCGGCAGTTCAATTTTGTCAATGCCGTATTTTCGGAGAGGCGGAGCGATGTCAGCGGATGGAAGGCACCTATGAGTTCTCTGAGGTTTTTGAAATATTCGACGCCCTCAAGGGATTTGATTCCGGGAGTGTCGGTCGGTTCTTCCCTGCCCAAGTCGATGACGAGTACGGCGTCCGCTTCCTCACTGCTGATTTTCCCGTCGCGGTCGGTGTCGAA
>NZ_FR893497.1:0-3517 GCF_000435435.1 Alistipes sp. CAG:29
CCCCCCGCCACGAGGCGGGCGACGCCTATAACGGCGCCTGCTCGCAGAGCGTGGAATTCGTCTCGGGGACGGGAACCGTCGGCATCGCCAATGCCGGACTGAACCGCTGGGGCATTGCCGTGCGCAAGGGGCAGACGTTCGAAGGGCGCCTCTACCTGCGCGGGTCGGGCGATGTGGTCGTGGCGTTGCAGAGTGCCGACGGCACGAAGGAATATGCCTCGCAGCGTATCACGGGCATCGGTGCGGCCTGGAAGAAATTTCCGTTCGAACTGACTGCCGCCGCCGCGGACGGGGATGCCCGCTTCGCCCTCTACCTCGACCGCCCCGGCAGGGTGCAGGCCGATCAGGTGACGCTGATGTCCACGGGCGAAGACCGCTTCCGCGGCCTGCCGCTGCGGGGTGACATCGGGCAGGCGATGGTCGACCAGGGGTTGACCTTCCTGCGTTACGGCGGTACGATGATCAACATTCCGGGCTACCGCTTCAAGAAGATGATCGGCGACCGCGACAAGCGGCCGCCCTACCACGGCCACTGGTACCGCTGGTCGACCAACGGCTTCGGCATCGAGGATTTCCTGCAATTCTGCGAGAAGGCGGGCTTCACGGCGGCCTTTGCGGTCAATATCGAAGAGACGCCCCAGGATATGGCCGACATGATCGAGTACCTGAACGGCCCGGTGACGTCGGAGTGGGGGCGCCGGCGTGCCGAGAACGGCCACCCCGAGCCTTACGGCGTGAAATATATCGGCATCGGCAACGAGGAGGTGCTCTTCAACGGCGACCGTGCCGACGAATACGACCACTATGTCGAGCGCTTCAACCTGCTGCACGACGCCATCAAGGGCAAAGACCCGTCGGTGAAACTGATCTCCACGGCGTGGTGGCGTGCCGATTCGCCGAGCATGGAACGGACGTTCCGTGCCTTGGATGGCAAAGCCGACTATTGGGACTACCACCCGTGGGCCGACCAGCTCGCCAGCGGCCGGGAGGTCGAGGCCGAACTGCGCCGTATGCGCGAGCTGTTCCTCAGGTGGAACCCCTCCACCACGATGAAATGCGTCATCTTCGAGGAGAACGGCAACCGCCACGACATGCAGCGCGTGCTGGGACACGTCACGCTTCAGAACGCCGTGCGCCGCATGGGCGACTTCGTGCTGACCTCCTGCGCGGCCAATGCCCTGCAACCCTACCGGCAAAACGACAACGGCTGGGATCAGGGGCAGGTTTTCTTCACCCCGTCCCAGGTGTGGGGGATGCCCCCCTATTATGCGCAGCAGATGGCTGCGGCACACCACCGTCCCCTGACGGTTGGCTGCGGGGTCGAGGGCGCCGACGGGGTGCTCGACGTGACGGCAACCCGCAGCCGCGAGGCGGGGAGCGTCGTGCTCCACATCGCCAATACGGGTGCCGAGCCGCTGCGTGTGGGCCTGCGCGTGGACGGGATGGGGAAGGTTTCCCAAGCCCGCATGGTTTCGCTCTCGGGCGACCTCGACGCGGTGAACACCCCCGAAGAGCCGCGCCGCATCGCCCCCGTCGGGCGGGAACTGCCGGCCCGGGCTGCGCAGACTGTCGACATAGCGCCCTACTCCTATACGATCGTGGTGCTGGATGAATAACCCTGAAAAACCGAAGACTATGAATCTGAAAAGAATCATGCTGGCGGCGCTCGTGGCCGCCGTGCTGATCCCCGGCGGGCTTTGGGCGCGCGGGAAAACGGGCAATGCCCGAATCAAGGTCGACATCGAACGCCAAAAGGGCGAAATCGACCGGAATATCTACGGCAACTTCGTCGAGCACCTCGGCCGCTGCATCTACGGCGGGCTTTACGAGCCCGGATCGCCCCTTTCGGACGAGAAGGGCTACCGCCGGGACGTGCTCGAAGCGACGCGGGCGCTTCGCACATCGCTGGTGCGCTGGCCGGGCGGCAACTTCGTCTCGGGCTACCACTGGGAGGACGGCATCGGCCCGCAGGCCGGACGCCCGACGCGCATCGACCTGGCATGGGGCTTCCGCGAGAGCAACGCGTTCGGCACCGATGAGTTCGTCGAGTGGTGCCGCCGTGCCGCGACCGAGCCCTATTTCTGCGTGAACCTCGGCACGGGGACGATGGACGAAGCCCGCAACTGGGTCGAGTACTGCAATGTCGAGAAAGGTACCTACTGGTCCGACCTGCGCCGTCGTAACGGCTACGAGAAACCCCACAAAGTGAAATACTGGGCCCTGGGCAACGAGATGGACGGCCAGTGGCAGATGGGGCACAAGAACGCCGAGGATTACGGCAAGTTCGCCCTCGAGACGGCCAAGCTGATGAAGTGGATCGACCGGGACATCAAACTCGTCGTGGCCGGGTCGAGCGACTACAACGGCAACTGGATCGACTGGAACCGTACCGTGCTGGAGTACCTGAAGAATCACGCCGACTACATCGCCCTGCACAACTACGTCGAGAACCGGAGCAACGATTATTACAAGTTCATGGCCACGACGCGCTTCGCCGAGAAGGCTATCCGCATCACCGAGGGACTGATCGCCGAGGCGATGACCAAGGCCGAACGCAAGGATCCGATCTACATCGCCTTCGACGAGTACAACGTATGGTACCGCGCCAGGGGCGAGGAGGGCAACGAGGAGGTCTACAACCTCGAAGATGCGCTGGTGGTATCGACTTTCCTCAACATCTTCGTCCGCAACGCTCATGTGGTCAAGATGGCCAACATGGCGCAGCTGGTCAACGTCATCGCCCCGATCTTCTCCACCAAGGAGGGTTCGTGGTACCAGACGATCTTCTACCCGTTGCAGCTCTTCGCCACGCATTGCCACGGCACGTCGCTCGACACCTTCGTCGACTGTGACACCTATGCGCTGGGCGGGGAGCGGATCCCTTACCTCGACGTATCGGCGGCCTATGACAGCGAGGCCGGCGAAGTGGTCGTGAACGTCACCAACCGCCACCGGGAGCAGGCCATCACGACCGACATCCTCTGCCAGACAGGACGTTTCGGCGGCAAGGCGACGGTATACGAGGTCAACGGCCCCGACATCAAGGCCGAGAACTCGATGACCCGTCAGGCCGTGAAAACCGTGACCAAAGAGGCACAGGCGCGGGGCGACCGGTTCACCTATGCCTTCCCGGCGCACTCGTTCACGCTGATCCGCATCCCCGTCGTAACCGACTGACAGCACCCTGTCCGGCGGCAGGCGCCGTCGGCCCCGGGCGGGGGCTCCCGAACCGAATAAAATGAAACAGAACTTATTAATCGTATTTTTTATGGCAGGAATGCTTTCCGGATGCGGCTCCGAGCGGCATTCGCAGGTCTCGCGTGCCGCCTTCCGCTCCACGGTGGACGGCAAGGCGACCGACCTTTACACGTTGAGGAATGCCCGCGGGCTGGAGATGACGGTGACCAATTTCGGCGGCCGCGTCGTCGAATTGTGGGTGCCCGACCGCGACGGCAATTTCGCGGACATCGTGCTGGGGCACGACAATCTCGGCGCTTACGTCGATCAAACCGGAGAG
>NZ_FR893497.1:3542-7333 GCF_000435435.1 Alistipes sp. CAG:29
GTGCTCCGGCGCGACCATCGGCCGTTACGGCAATCGTATCGCCGCAGGGCGATTTACGCTCGACGGGAAGGAGTATACGCTGCCTCTGAACGACGGCCCCAACAGCCTGCACGGCGGTGCCAAGGGCTTCGACATGGTTGTGTGGGATGTCGTCGAGGTGACGCCGCAGAAGATCGTATTGGCCTGCCTCTCGCCCGACGGCGATCAGGGATACCCCGGGAACCTGAAGGTTACGATGACCTACGAGCTGACCGACGACAACAGCTTCGTCATCACACACGAGGCCACGACCGACCGCCGTACGGTCGTCAACCTCACGCACCACTCGTTCTTCAACCTGCACGGGGCGGGCGGGCCGCCGATCAACGACCATGAGCTGATGATCGCCGCCGATTTCTTCACGCCCGTCGATTCGACGCTCATCCCCACCGGCCGCCTGATGCCCGTCGAAGGCACGCCGATGGATTTCCGCCGTCCGGCACCGATCGGGTCGCGCCTCGATGCCGATTTCGAACAGCTCCGCCACGGCCACGGCTACGACCACAATTGGGTGCTGTCGCGCAGGAGCACCCATGACCTGGAGCTGGCGGCTACGGTCTATGAACCCGCTGCGGGGCGTTATATGGAGGTTTGGACGACCGAACCGGGCATCCAGTTCTACGGCGGTAATTTCTTCGACGGCTCCCTGGTCGGCAAGGGCGGCAAATCCTACGGCCGCCGCGCTTCGCTGGCGCTCGAAACCCAGCACTTCCCCGACAGCCCCAACCATCCCGGCTTCCCCTCGACGGTGCTCGGCCCCGGCCAGCGCTACCGCCATGTCTGTGTCTACAAGTTCAGCACCCGGTAGGGGATATCCATATCATAGACACCCCCGGGTTCGTCTTGCGAGTCCGGGTGTGTCGTAGTATCGTAATAGGGGAATGCTCAAAATATTTAAGGCCGGATGCATTTCCGTTATTCGGAACCCATTTTAATCCTTTGGGAAGCGCCAGGTCGTGTAATCGTTATGCCGCAGGTCTTGCATGCGGATGTTGGCCTTTCTCGGCACGCTGTCGCGTTGTTCGGTGCTGACTGGGCCTATGATCCTGTCATCCCATGCGCCGTTCAAATAATCGTATTCCCGGGGTTGGATAATATACCATGTAGGCTGTCCCAAGGAGTCTTGCTGCGCCACAATAATTTTATCGTTGTAATAGACATGTTTAATTGAGCCGGCAATGTAATCCGTAAATTCTTTATGGAAATTAACAGACAACTCTATAATTATCACTCTTTTTCCATATTGATACAATCTTGCAGCATCAGATTATTTAATTTTTTATAATAAATTATCCTGATAGCACACCTTCGTACCACGTTTGCAATCGAGCCTCCGGATAGTTCGGCCTGGGCGGCGGTGGCGATGAGTTCTTCGGCATCATCGCCGAGCCATTGTTTCGGGAGCATATTGCGCCAGAGGACGGCACGAAGTTCCTCATCAGGCATCGGAAAGTAGATGATGGACTGGAACCGGCGGGAAAAGGCTTCGTCGATATTGGATTTCAAGTTGGTGGCAAGGATAACCGTGCCGGGAAAATCTTCAATGCGCTGTAACAGGTAGGCTACTTCCTGGTTGGCATGGCGGTCGTTGGACGTGTTGGTCGAGGTGCGTTTGCCGAAAAGGGCATCCGCCTCGTCGAAGAAGAGAATCCAGTTGCGGTTCTCCGCCATATCGAATACCTTGGCGAGGTTCTTTTCCGTTTCGCCGATATACTTTGATACAATCATAGACAAGTCCACGCGATACACATCCATGTTGTTCTTCTTGCCGAGCAAGGTGGCGGCAAGGGTCTTACCTGTTCCCGGAGGGCCGTAGAACAAGGCTCGGTAGCCGGGTTTGAGGATTCTTTTCAAGCCCCAATCCTCCATGATGGTATGCTGGTGTTCCATCCATGTATTGATTTCTTCCAGCGCCTCATGCGTATTGTAATCCAGTATTATGTCTTCCCACTCCAAAGGCGTGGTAATACGCTTGGCAGGGAAACCGATGCTGTAATCGGGCTTGTACTCTCTGTCAAGCAGCACATGACTCAGGAACTCTTCCGACACTCGCAGTTGTCCACTAAGAAATGGTTCTCCTTCGTTTGCTCCCTCCAATCGCAAAATATTTGAGGTATAGAACCAATGGTTGCGCTGGAACATACGCACAACATCGCAACGCTTTATCGTGTCATCGCCTGCAATGATGAATGCCGCAGTTTCTCCTGTTGGCAGAAAGCCTCCGTGCGACAGACCTTTCCAGCCGCCGAACTGAGTAAACTGCCTGTCGAGAGTCCCATTTTGAAGAAAGAAAGTATCGAGAGCCTGGGGCTTGATGTGCGGCATCAAGGCAAGCATCACAACGACCCTCTCATCAAATGAAATATCTTTACGGTCGGTCAACTCTTCCAACCATTTTCCGGAAGGCAGTCCCAACTGACTTACGGAGGCATTCTCAAAGCCCTGCTGCCGAAAATATACCCCGACCGTCACATTAAGCACCGCTTCAAACCACTCGATATGCTCAGTCATGGATTATAATGATTACCTGTTAATATTTCATATTCTTTTACTGCTCCAATATGTTGCTGTGCATGATACATAGGAATAGTGAGAATCATATCGCAGTTATAGTTGCCTCTGTTATAACGGACTCCTTCAATATGATGCCAGATAAGGTTGCCTGGATTTTGGTAAAACAAATTAGCTTGCTGATAATCTGCATTTCTGCTCCCAGTCATATTTATAGTACATCTGCTGTTATTAATCATATAAAATAGATTAATAGGCAAATGTCTGTTCTGTTGCGGAATTACATTAGCAATAATGTCATTATAGGATGCAAAGTAAAAGTCATTGTAAAATGCAAGAACAAGATAATTCCATATCAATTGAGGAATCTCCCAGTTTCTTATTCTGAAATGCTTGGCAAATGCCTCCGTGAAATCCGTAAAGTAATCGTATATATGTCCTCGCATATTGACATGCCGCTGAATTAAACTAATATTAGCGTGTGAAAAATGATTTTTCCTTTTCCCAGCATCTATGGTTCTGCTTGATTTATGCATCAAAACAGACTCTTTCATAACCTCTGAATTTTAGTAGTTGTTCGCTCTCGCACCCATCACATCGGCCTCGTGTTCGAGTTCGATACAGTCGTTCACCGGCAATCCGCTCACTTCGGTGGTAGGCTCTACACGCCCTGCCATCTGCTGCGCAACATGCCATGCCTCGTGCGGCAGGTGCTGTTCCTGTCCGGGAGCGACATAAATATCCGTTCCTTGTGTGTAGGCTAATGCCTGTACCGTAGCCGGTTCCGGAGAGTTGTAATGCACCCGAACATCGTCCATTGCAAATCCGGAAAGGTCTTCGATACCGGCTTTCAGGTTGTCGGACATACCGGTCTCGTTCCTTTTCTGTTCGGGAGTTTCAAATTTTCCCTGCATAAGTTCATCATCTTCTTCATCGCCCAAGCGTTGTGCCGGTTGCTCGAACTTGCCTTGCAGAAGTTCGGCTTCGTCCTCCTCCCTTTGTACAGGATTTTCGAACTTCCCTTGTAACATTTCATCCTCGTCTTCGAGGCGCTGCACCGGTTCGGCTAAGGCCTGAAGCATCCTGTTCTGACGGTTGTCCGCAAACTCCAATGCGCTCTTGCCACCGCGCTTTTGCTGGATGATGCGTGCCACTTTGTTCCGATACGTTTTTTCCGCTTCCATGATTATAAATTTTTAGTTTATTTATCACTACTGTCCCGTAAAAGCGGGCAAGTCGGT
>NZ_FR893498.1:0-713 GCF_000435435.1 Alistipes sp. CAG:29
ATCTGACCATTGCCGGAATCGGACTGACAATGAATACAGCGACATCCTGCTTTCTCAGAACGCCCGAAGATGCAGCAGGAAAAGATATGCTGGAACTGATGGAGGCCCTGCGCAGGACGCCGCTTGCGAAAAAGATCGGGCGCCACCTCGCGGACGTTCCGGCAGACACCGCCCACTCCCTGCACGGCCTGCTGGCCATGCACACCTTTCTCTTGGATGCTTATCTGGAGCAGCATCCCGACAGCAAGCTCCGGCAGCCGCCGATGGACGAAGTGCAGGCAGCAGCGCATATCATTAACCGGCAGTTCCGCGCCGAGACATTCCGCGAGCTGCGCCATCTGGCAGAAACAAGTGGACGTTATATGCCCTCCTGTTACGTCGTGCGACTCTACGATTGGGATACCGATATGGGCCAGTTGCAGGAGATGCGCGGGCAGCTGGACGGCCCGGCATGTGCGGACAATCCGCAGCAGGTGCAGCAGCTCCGGGAGCGAATCTGGAAGGCCGAGAACCGCATGGTACGGGAAGCCGAGAGGATATTGGAGAGCGATCCGGAAATTCCCCTGCGGCAAACCTACATCGAGAAACTCGATGCCGAGTTGCAGACGTTAGGATGGTTCGCACGCTTCCCGGAAAAGATCGACAGCCCTTATATCAACCTGCAACTGCTCGACAAATACGGTATCGAGTCGGGCATCCCCCGCGAAGACCAG
>NZ_FR893499.1:0-1424 GCF_000435435.1 Alistipes sp. CAG:29
AAGAGCGTCTGCGATTCGTTGAAATCGTTGTTGGCGTATTCCCGGTTGTCGAAGCGGGTCGCGAAGTCGGCGCCGACGATCAGATTCTGTGCGCTGAGGCTTCCTCCCGCGGCAAGGGCGGCGAACGATAGCATCAAGACTTTTTTGAGTGACATAATTCTTTTGAATTGAGACCCCAAAAATAGGTAAAATATTTATTATTTGACTACTTTTGATGTCAAAAGTGCTAATCTAATCTAACTATATGATAGACAGTATATGACAAAAGTCGAGGTAATGATTTGTTAACTCTGAAGGCCGTGTCCTTTGCATTCATTAGCTTTTCAAAGACTCTTATGCAAAGATAAAAAATAGCCGATAAAAAAGCAAATGAGAATTCTCTCATTTGCTTTTTCTCTACTTAGGCGTTCCAGCTATCAACGGTTATATTCTATCTGATTGTTACGCAAGATGTCAAGAAAATGCGTCCCGCAACTTGCGGTTGATGAGCGTATGGTGGCACTGTTCCGGATTATTGATCCGGACATTGAAAGTTCTGGAAAGCACATCGACGAGTGTCGCCAGATCGATCCGCGTGCCGTCGATGCGGCGTATGGCTCCAGAGAGATGCAGTGCCGTTTTCAGTTCCATGATATCCGTAGGCGTGAATTGTTCGGAGAGGAACAGCGGCGATTTAGGGACTTCGACCGATACCGGGGCGGCGATGGACGGATAACGAAGCCGGGTAAAGACTAAACGGATCTCGAAATTCGTCAGCAGAAGCTCCGATTTGAGCAGCGACGCTTGCGGAGATTCCTTCTCAAACAATCCGCGCTTGCAACCGCATCAGGCGGGATTGGAGGCGGGCAAGTTCGTGCAGCAGGTCAAGGGGCGATTTACAGGATTGAGCCGTAAGACCGTGCAGCAGGTCGATGAACTTTTCATAAGCCGCATGAAAGGCTGTGCACTCCGCATCCGACAATCGACGGTTAAGCAGTGTGTCAAGCATGACGATAAATTGATTTTTGTCCAAGTTCTTCCGAGAGCGGGATTAAACAGCCGTAACGATTCGATTTATCGGATCGTTACAGTTTTTATATAAATAACAGGTGACGAGAAGGCAACGGTTTTTTGTCAGTATCTTGCACTAATTTTCTTTACTTCAAATAACCATTGCAAAAGTACAAAAAATTGGAATAATTAGAAACACTTGATATATCATAATTTAGTACGATATTATCATTTCAATCTATCCAGCCCTCTTTCTCATCGTCTTTGGTCACCGGCGTCCGGCGGATAACCCACCACAGGAAATTATAAAACAGAGCGAGGAATACCGCCCAAAGAAGTAGCCATTTCATAATAAACATATCATTACACCCAAAACAGTGTCCACGACCTAATGCGCTATGGACTTAGGCTTTAACAGATGGCTGTATACCTGC
>NZ_FR893500.1:0-3210 GCF_000435435.1 Alistipes sp. CAG:29
GCCCCGACTGCCAGGCCCGGATCGCGGCCGAGGGGTTGCGCGACGAGACGCAGCTGCAATCCTACCTCACCCACCGCATCGACAGCTACCTCACGTCGAAAGGCCGGCAGCTGATCGGCTGGGACGAGATCATGGAGGGCGGGCTGTCGCCCGGGGCGGTCATCATGAGCTGGCGGGGCACACAGGGCGGCATCGCGGCGGCCAGAGAGTACCACCATGTGGTGATGACCCCCG
Source organism: Alistipes sp. CAG:29 (assembly GCF_000435435.1). Taxonomy (NCBI): domain Bacteria; kingdom Pseudomonadati; phylum Bacteroidota; class Bacteroidia; order Bacteroidales; family Rikenellaceae; genus Alistipes; species Alistipes sp. CAG:29. The sequence goes on from NZ_FR893500.1 coordinate 235, forward strand.
GCCAGTACCTCTATTTCGACAAACGGGGGACGGATTCGCCCGACGAGCCCGTAAGCCTGAACCTCTCCCTGCCGCTGGAGAAGATATACGGCTACGACCCGGCGGAGGGGCTCTCCGAAGAGGAACAGCAATACCTGCTGGGCGTGCAGGCCAACCTTTGGACGGAATTCGTGGCGACCGGGAAGCGGGTCGAGTACCAGTTGCTGCCGCGCATCTACGCCCTCTCCGAGATCGCATGGTCGCCCGTGGCGCGCAAGTCGTGGGAGGAGTTCTCCCGGCAGCGCCTTCCGGCATACCTTGCGCGGCTCGACGCCGAAGGGGCAGCCTATCAGGTTCCGCAACCCCACGGCATCCGCGAAGAGACGCTCGAAGGGGGATGTTTCCGCTTCACGATCCGCCCGCCTTTCCCGGGCTGCCGGGTCTATTACACGCTCAACGGCGCCACGCCCTACGACTTCGACCGCGAAGTGCCGGACTATCTGGAGGTGGTCGTTCCCCCAGGGGAACAACGGGTGCTCAAATGCGTCGCCGTCACCCCCGCCGGACGCCGGAGCATGGTCGTCACCACCCGCCTGGGCAACCCCGGGGAGTAACCCGGCGAACCGCAGGTCACGGATACTGCCAAAAAAGTACATAATCCTGCCACGCGCCCTGTTTTCCGATGCAGAAAATGAAATCAGTTAATATTTAGACTATTAATCCTTTTTGGGTACAAATGAGGTACAAAGTAGTCAATTCTAGATCTGATTTCCATTTTACTAAATGCGTTTCAAAATATCATCAATTTTAACCAATTGTTTCCTTACATCATAATCCCATCCTCTCTCTTGAATTTCTTTCTCAAGCCATAATTTAGCTTGATTCAAATATGAAACAGCTCTATCATTTCCGTATTTATTATAATACCTTACGGCTTGATCTGCATATGTTTTTGCATGAAACGTGGTTCGTAGATCAGAATTAATACATTGACTAAGAATATCCATACTTGCATCTAGCTGTCTTTCCGCATCAGTGCTATCTACATTATAGTTAGCGTCAAATAAAATTATCGCATGAGAGTTACGGATTGAGAAGTGTTTATTGTTTGTCATTGTTATGGCTCTATCAATCCAAGAAAAAGCATCATGATACTTCTTTTTCATAGATAAATATAACGCACCTTGTTGCAAGACATATGGGTTTTTAAAGTCATACAAAAAGGCTCTCTCATAAAATTCCTTGCCTTCTTTCCAGTCTGGAAATGCTTTTGAAACAATGCTTTTATCAAAAGCATGCTTCTTAAAGGTGTTATAATTATATATTTGCACCGTTGGTACTCTGTCGATTACCTTATTCATTACCTGTTTTAAGACATCTCTGGGAGCACTTTTTATTATTGATTCTGCTATAAAATAAGATCGGGGATAATAGAAATCCATATCTTGATCCAACAATTCATTACTATAATAATCTTTCAATAGGTCATCAAGATCATTTCTCATCTCAAGTACCTCTCTATAATTATATAGTTGATTGGGATCACTAAAATAACTACATGCCACCTCAAAAGACAATGGAACACGAGAACTATGCATATAGCCGCAAAGCACTAAAAACTCAGCTAACTCGTGATGTTCTCGCTCCAATTTTTTAAGAACTCCATCATACCGGCTTGCAACATTTTGGCCTTTTATATTTCTTATAACGAATTCAAAGATAGAATCATCTTCATATTGATTCCTTTGTTCCTTTTTGATCGACTTTCCTCGAATCGACGGAGGCAAAGAATCAAATATATTTTGTGTATCGGATTCTGTTAATTGCGTTACGTTTATTATTTCATACTTACTTGTCGGGAATTTGTGATTTACCATATTAAGATTGTGGCTTCTATCTACCCCCACAAGTTTCGCATTTTTTAATTCTGCCAACTTTAGGAATGCATTTATATCATCCGTGAAATTCTCGATAAAAATAAGAGCTACTTTATCTCCGATTAATTTGCTGTAATATTCAGCACTTGATAATGTTAGGTTGTTAAATATTAACTTCACCCCGTTATATTTCACATTGTATGCTATTTGCATCATCAATGTGGTTTTTCCTGTAACCGGAGCTCCAGTTATTATAATGTGCTTGTCGGGAACAAATATAGAGTTGTGAATCGTATTGTAATGAGATGTTTTATAAATATTATTATTAATGACATCTCCCCATGTTGGTGCTTGTCCTTTAAAGAATTCGTCTATAGGTCTTACTACTTGACCTTTTATGCTCGTTGGAATTAAGTTTCCTTTTAACAAGGAGATCAATTCGTCACTTTTTTTCTTGGAGTTTATGGCTCCCTGATCTAAAGAAACATTCTCTATATACTCTAAGAACTCTTTGGTATTAGCTATTATTATGCTAAAACCCAAAGATTTATAGTATTCTCTGTCATCCTCGTCATCTTCAATCAATAATATCCATTTTTCTTTTTGGGCATTATTAAATGTTTTTTGAGATGTTAAGGCCTGAATTGTAGAACTATCATTAAGCCCATATCCAACAAAGATTGTAGGGTATTTCTCCACCGCATGACTCAGAAAGGACCATATTCTACTAGCATCATTATATATATTTGCCAAAGAAACAACATCAAAAACAAAATTTGGCTCAGCATCTTCAACACTTCCATGTAATGGAAGATATGGTATGGCTTTGCTGTCAGTAGGTACTCCATTTTGTGCCTGATTATGTAAATATCTTTGAGGGTTGGCAGAAACTATTTTTGAGATAAGATTGTCAATATTTGTAGTATAAACACCCGTAAGATTCAGCTTATTTATAGCATAATAATATTTTGGGAATTCTGCAACCGTGAATTTTTCAACAAGAAACTTATAGAAATTCGCACGGTTTGTCTTCTCCAACAATGTTGAAATCTTTGGCAAATTATCACTTGCCTTTTTGCCAAATTTTTCACATTGTATATTTGTAATTAGTTAATTAAAT
>NZ_FR893501.1:0-589 GCF_000435435.1 Alistipes sp. CAG:29
CGACGGAATTATGGTCGAAAATCATTACGATTTTTTGAATATACATGCCCATGCCTCGAATCGGGATATAGAACGGCTCTTGAAAAAATATGCCGAAATACCCGGAGAAATGATCCGGTTGGGACGTGCGAGTATTTATCTTCCGTCGCCCCGATTCAATGCGCTCTTTCTCTTGCGCCATGCCGCTGCACATTTTGCCGCCGAGGAGATTGGTGTCAGGCATGTGGTCGATTGGGCCATGTTTATTCGACGCCATGCTGATGTAATCGATTGGCCGGAACTTTATGCAATGGCAAGCCGCATGAATATGCATCGCTTTTTGAATTGTATGAATGCCATTTCGATTGACAATTTAGGATTGGATGCAGCATTGATTCCTCCCTTTGAACGGGATATAAAACTTGAAAAGCGGGTCTTGAATGATATTTTACATCCCGAATTTAGCGAAAAATTTCCTGAAAAAGGATTTGTTCAGATAATCCGGTTTAAGTTTCGTCGCTGGATGGCAAATCGATGGAAACATAGGATTGTTTACCGCGAAGGTATAATAGGAACCTTCTTCAGGCAGGTATACAGCCATCTGTTAAAG
>NZ_FR893502.1:0-6364 GCF_000435435.1 Alistipes sp. CAG:29
CGAAGCCGCCGCGGAGCGCGACCGTCTGCAACTCCGGATCTATGCCGAGGCCATTACTGCCTTTATGAAAAGGCAACCCGCAGCGCTTCCGGGCAATGTGTCCCTGTGCGACTATGCCGAGGTGCTGGTCGATATCGCCTATGAAGCCGGCCGCAGAAAATTCCGGCCCTCGGACAACTCCCGCGATACGGCCGCGACGCTCATTGCCTGGGGCGACGAGTTCTCCCGGCGGCACGGGAATACGGACTGGGCGGAGAAGGAGTACCTTGACGAGATTTACAGGTTCATCGACGGGAAACTGCCAAGCGTTCCGAGTAAGGACGATCCGAATGCGGAGTTCGACATCGCCTTTCTGAACCGTGCGGCACTCGAAAGACACGGATACGATACTGCGACGATTACGGACGGCGATCTGCAGGAGTTGGCCGGACGGATGGGCGATTATTATTGCGACAGTTCGTTCAGCGAACATCTCCATATGGCTTGCGACGATTTCGGATTGCAAACTCTGGAATAGTATTGCTTCATATTTTCTAACCTGCGCTGCGACCTTTCGGCTGCGGCGCTCTTTATTTCCATTACTATGAGTCACATAATCGTAAAACGTATCACCATTACTTCGGACCTACGGGTGATGGTGCGTATGGCGGCGAACAACATCCGCCCGCTCGACTTCCGTTACGGCGAGATCGAATCGCTGACCGAAACGTTGCGCACGAAAGGCCGTCCGACACTCGAACTGGAACTGCTGTCGCTCTTTTTCAGGGGCCTTTAGCAGGGCCGAACCCGCTATGACCGGGCTGTCGGTTACACGCTGCTGACCGACGGCATCGACAAATACGAGGCGTGGGAACGCTGCCGCGAGGACAAGGAGTACGAACGGAGCCTGCTGCTGCGCATGCGCGGCTTCCTGCACTACCGTCCCGTTCCGTGCTGCTGCCACCTCGAACACCGGGGGTGCCCCGTGCGGCGTATTTCGGCCGGGCGCATCTCTTTCTCGCGGCAACACCGCCGCATCTTTCCGAGCGTCATCGACGCACAGGCCGCGCTGGTCGCAAAGGGCTGGAATCCCGACGACTTCCAAATCATAGAAGAAGATACCAAAAATCTTAAATCTCAGAAACAATGAAAACCTATCGCATCAACAAAAACGCCGAGCGTCTCGCTCAGGGGACGGGCTTCGCTCCCGAATTGATCTATAATATCTCGCTTGTCCGGCTTCAGGGCCGTAACGGCCGCTGTGGGCGCTTGAAGACTTTATCAATGAAAAGCTATGCCCCACAGGAAAAGTTACGGTGTGGGACGAAACCGTCATTCGTATGGCACTTGATCTGAAAGACATGGACACGCTGGCTTGCCGAATCATCGACCTCTGTGAGCGAGCCGGTGTTCAGGTTCCAGCGTGTCTGACGCTGCCCTGTACAGAACGATAATATTGCATACTCACATAATATCCATTTAATCCAACATCAGCCATGCACGAAGCAGAACGATATCTACGCGATCCGAAAACCCCGAACTCCCTGTATATCCAATATCAAGGTCGACGCCGACGCCTGTTTTACAACCGCGATCAGAACGTTTGCGGCATCATAGCTGTCGGCAAACGAAGGCGGGGATTCGGATTCAGCGACTGGGACGGAATCGAAAAGATATTCTGGCCGGCTCCGGCCGAAGATCCCGCGGAAACCGACCGCCGCCTGATCCGCAAGTTCCAGCGCGAAGCAGCCAAGGCAGGATTCACAAGTCCGTTCATACGCAAAATCCGAAATGCAGATTACAGCAAGGACCTCTATGAAAACGGTATCACGACCGGAACCCGCATCGACGGGCAGATCATCTCGCTCGAAGCCGTGCGCAAATGGTGCGGCGAGGAAACGTACCGGTGTTTCTGCGAGGCCGTCAGAAACCGCACGCCGTACCATTCAGTGCAATTCGACTTCCGGGGTTACGACGGCTCGCTCTGGGTGGAGCCCTGCGACAAAGATGACGACTACAATCAAGCCGGAGACCTGAATGCCGGATTTTCAAAAGAATTCCGCGGGTGCGGCAACGGTTATTACTACCTGCTTATCAACGAGCGAACCTTCATCGGTTGCGATATAGATTAATGAAAAATTTGGACTATTATGAAAATCATGTGTCAGGAGCACTACGATAAGGTAGTGCAATACGCCGAAAGCATCGGCGACAGCACGCTTCGGGAATGTTTGGAGCGCCTCGAACGCCGTGAGCAAAATCCCCATCATCCGTGCCAGATCGAACTTTACAGGGACTTCGCGCCCTATTCGTTCCTCTTCAAGGAACGCTATCCCGACGGGAGTCTGGGCGTTGTCGGCGGATTGGTTTATCATGGATGTCCGGATCGGTCGTGCTGTTTTATCGACCGTCCCTTTCACGGCTGGGCGACCCACACCTGAAAAACCGGTTATTTATGCGTATGAAAATTTTGCGCTATGCTGCAGACAGGGACAATCGGTTCGGAGATGTCCGTACCACCGTATCCGACCTTCGTCGGGGAGTGTATATCCGATTTGTCCCATGTTTGCTGCGGCGAATGACGAGCGATAAGACACAACTCTTGAAGGCGTATGCCGGACAAAGCACGGAAATTGCATATCATCAGGATAATTCGTATATTTGTAAAGCGAAACGAACTCCGGCCCATGACCATATTCGATGACTATATCCGAAATAAAGGCTGCTGCAAGGTCTCAAAGACATTACTTTGGGACTATGACTTGACGCAGTTCGACTGGCAGCGTTCGCGTAAGGTCGTCGTGCAGCGCATCATAGAACGGGGATGGCTCCGGGACTACTTCGCGGCGTTCGACCTCTACGGAGGCATCGAAGGCTTCCGGGAAATTATCAAAGAGGTTCCGACACTCTCGGCGCAGGATATGAATTTCGTATGTACGGCTTTCGGCCTTAAAAAAGAGGAATTGAGATGTTACACACGCAGACAGTTGCGCCGCAGACACTTGGGTTGTTGAAACAGTTGGAGGCCGAGCCCCGGCTTGCGGCGTTCAATCTGGCCGGAGGTACGGCTTTGGCCTTATATCTGGGGCATCGTGTGAGTGTCGATCTGGATCTGTTCACTCCGGAGTCGTTCGACGCCGGGGAACTCGAAGCGTTTCTTTCGCAGCGATACGGATTCCAAACGGCCTTCAGGCGCCCCGACACGCTGAAAGGCATGATCGACGGCGTTAAGATCGACTGCATAGCTCACAAATATGCATATCTCCGGCAGCCCTATGCGGAATCCGGAATCCGTTTATACAGCATCGAGGATATCGTCGCCATGAAGCTGTCTGCGATAGCCGACGACGGTTCGCGGCTCAAAGATTTCGTGGATATCGCCTGTCTGTCCACCCGCATCCCGTTTTATGAGATGCTCAAATGCTACGAACGAAAATTTCCGCAGGCAAATGTCATCCGCCCGTTCAAGGCACTCACATATTTCGATGACATCGATTTCGGTGAGGATATCGTCATGCTGAATTTCGAATACGACTGGAAGCAGATCGCCCGACGACTGAAAGAGATGACAGTCCGCCAAGAGCATATTTTTTCGCAGTGGCCGTTAAAAGAACAGAAACTTCCCGTAGCGGAGGACAAGGATACGACCTCTATGAAACGGGGCCGGAAGAGATGAATCCGTATCCAAGTTAAAAATGTCCGAATCCGGATTTTTATTTTCCATATATCACGATGTGCCGCCCTGCGGCAATACAATAACCTGTTGGTATAATCGTTGGACTGCCGATGAATTTTTTAAGCTAAAAAGTTTGTTTACCTTTATCGGATAAAAACTTACAAAACATGACCAAAGCAGATATCATAAAGCAGATCGCCCGGGAAACGGGCGTCGAAGCCGTGACCGTTTTAGCCGTCGTGGAAGGTTTCATGGAAGAGGTGCGAGCCGCACAGATCCGCAAGGAAAACGTTTTCCTCCGCGGTTTTGGTACGTTCCTGATTAAGCATCGCAAAGAAAAGACGGCGCGTAACATTACGAAGAATACGACGATCAAAATTCCGGCACACGACATTCCTGCATTTAAGCCTTCTCCCGCCTTCCAGCGGCTTTTGGAAAAGAAATGATTGCCACAACGCCCCGATTCGGATGTTCGAATCGGGGCGTTGCCGTTTTATCGCTGCCGGTGACCCGTCAGGCATTCAGGCGTGCATGGTCTGCGAGGAACTTCTCCAGCCCGCTGTCCGTCAGCGGATGTCTGAGCAGCCCTTCGATTGCCGCAAGGGGGCATGTCGCCACATCGGCACCCGCATCGAGACACTGGATAATATGCTGCGTATGACGGATCGAAGCGGCCAGCACCTGCGTTTTGTAACCATAGGTGCGGTAGACCTTCACGATGTGGGCTACCAATGCCACGCCGTCTTCGGAGATGTCGTCGAGACGTCCCACGAACGGAGACACATAGGTCGCTCCGGCCTTTGCCGCCAACAGCGCCTGCCCCACGGAGAATACCAGCGTGCAGTTCGTCCGGATATTCTTCGCCGCGAAGTATTTTACGGCCCGTATTCCTGCGGCCGTGCAGGGCAGTTTCACGACGATGCGGGGATGCAGTGCCGCCAGCGCCTCACCCTCTCGCACCATTCCTTCGAAGTCGGTGGCTATGACCTCGGCGCTCACGTCCCCTTCGACGATGTTGCAGATTTCAACGTAATGACGGTTGCAGTTCTCCGTACCCCGGATGTTCTCTTTGGCCATCAGAGAAGGATTGGTCGTTACGCCGTCCAGAACGCCCAGTTCATGCGCCTTGCGAATCTGCTCCAAATTGGCTGTGTCGATGAAGAATTTCATGGTTCGATAGGTTTTAGGTTTCCATAAAGATACGAAAATTCCATATAGGTTATACCGGATAATATCCGATTTTACATTGCGGAAATTCTTTACGACGCTGTCAGTGTCTGGAAAAAGTCCGTCGGCGGCTGTACGGCGGCATGCTGTCTTCCCGGATACCTCGGGCGGCGACATATCTCCGGTTCGGATTCACGAACCTTTGCGGGGATCGGAATTCTCGTTGCGATTTTCGGTTCTTCTCCCCGGGATACCGCATAGTCCTATACGCCGGACACATCCGTAGAAATCGGATGTTAGGACATTCGAACGTCCGGAATGTAGGCCGTGGGGATCGTTCCGTTTGCGGGCATCGTTTTTTTGCTTTACCTTTGCATCCCTGTAAGGAAAAGCCTTGTTTTTCCGGAAAATTCAGAGAGATAAAACTTTACCGAATCATGTATTGGACACTTGAACTGGCATCGAAACTCGAAGATGCCCCCTGGCCCGCAACGAAAGATGAACTCATCGACTATGCAGTACGTTCGGGTGCGCCGCTCGAAGTGCTCGAAAACCTGCAGGAGATAGAAGACGAGGGTGAAATCTACGAATCTATCGAAGACATCTGGCCCGACTACCCCTCCAAGGACGATTTCTTCTTCAACGAAGATGAATATTGAGTTTCCTCAAGCTGCATGAAAGACACCCCGGTACGGTCTGAAAACCATACCGGGGTGTCTGATTGTTCGGAAACGAACAGCCTTTCAGAGCCGCAGCGTGCGGAACCACGTCTGAATATCCTCTTGCAAAGTGCTCCTGTAAGATCGCCGCACGGATTCGAAACATTCCCACTGCTGCATAAAAACTTCCGCATCGGGTTCGACCGCCTGTCTCTTTACAGGAGTTTCGCATCCAACAATTCCCCTGCGGGTATCTCCACCGTCTGATGGCGGGCTCCGTTTTTCTCGACGATTTCCAGCAAAAGCACCTTGTCGTCGGGGATCGTAAGCTTGGGCAGCGCGAATACCGTCCGCTGACGCTGGTGCCCCCTTACAACTGCCGGATCGTTGCATACGCGCAGGATTTCGAGCGATGTCTGCTGTTGTGCCGTACGCTTGGCGAGTTTGCGATCCGCTACGATGAACCGCCGCGCATCCACCTCGAAGGAGATGTTCGTGTCGTTCGAGATGCAGGTGTGAATGTATATCACGTCATTGAACACGTAAATCCCCAACACTTCGACTTCAATGCCGTACTTCTTCGCACGAATGCCCTTCACGTCCGTACGGTTTTGGCGGTATATGTCGCTCAACATGCGTTTTACGGTCGCGGGCTTTTCGCGGCCTACTTCGCGCAGCAGCACCCGTCCCTCGGATGCTGGGGCCGCCGGCTCGGCCTTCGGATGCTGGGGCCGTCGGCTGCGGATAGCCCGCGGCAGCCGGTTTCTTCATACTTTCTGGTTGCGGTTCCTGCACTGTAAGATTGAGGGTCGAGACAGCCGGGTTCTCGGCATAATGAACGTCGAAGGTGAAGAATCCGCCGTCCTCGGTGATAACCGTCAGG
>NZ_FR893503.1:0-24873 GCF_000435435.1 Alistipes sp. CAG:29
GAGCGACAACCCGATCGTGGTTGCGTATACACTGAAATAATCGGACGCAGGCCTTGCATCGAGAACCGTTTTTTCTGGATTACAAAATTGCACCTTATTTTCAAAACGGCAGGCGGATAAATTGATTTTTAGTCTATATTTTGATCGGACGGACTTATCGGAATCCGGTAAGCGCCCCATATGCCGGATTTCCGGGGCATAGATTCCCGGAAGAGAAGTTGCCGGAAGCGGGATCCGGTGTTCCGCCCGGAAAAAGCAGGGGCGGAGCCTTTACAGGCTCCGCCCCGCCCAATCTTACCGTCATCCGTCAATACACCTCGAATTCATAGATTCTGGCGGTATTTCCTTCGCTTTGGTCAGGTTTTGAGACCACAAGCCTCACGTATCGGGCTGTTACGGGCTGCGGAAGAACCCTGTCGGTTTCGAGGGCCGTGTTGTCGTAGACCGTGTCCACCGTTTTCCACTCTTCGCCGGTGCTCCGGCGCACCTGCAGGGAGTACTCCTTTGTGATGTAGTCCAGGGCTTCGAGCGCAGCGTGCATGACATACCAACCCCGGATCGTAGTCTCCCGTCCGAGATCCACCCCCAGCAACTTGGGTTTGGCATCGCTGTAATCGCACCACTTGGTGGATACGTCCTCGTCGGTGGCGCACTCGGCCCTCTCGGAGGCGTTGACCTCCCCCGACCTTTCCACGACGGGTTTGCCGTAGAGCAGGTTTCGCCGCCCGGCCTGCGAGGCGTCGGCGCCTTTCACGGGCAGCTGCACGCGCAGCAGGTCGCAGGCCGCACCGATACCTCCGGCGGGGTCTTCGGCCACCGTCGCCGCCGACAGGGCTTCGGCCACCGGCGCCGCGAACACCACGATGCGCGGGTCGTCGGGCAGTACCAGCTGCCGTGCCCCCTCGGGGATGTCGAGGCCGATGCGGAACATGTAGGTGAATTCGTAGGGCCTGTCCTCGTTGCGGATCATATCATGCTTGTGCGTGCCCACGAAGGCCACCTGCGCATCCTTGAGGTAGGGCTCGGTATGCCCCGTATGGCCCCACTGTCCGATGAAGCCGCCATAATAGGGTACCAGTGCCGTGTGCTCCTTTCCGTCGACGGTGAACACGGCCTGCGTGTCGTACATGGTCGAGGCGGCCAGCAGGTAGAGCTTGCCATAGCGCCCGCGGGGCAGGTCGATGGTGTCGCGGCGGCATTTGACGCCGTTCTCCGCGGCGGGATCCCCCATCTCGAAGCCGACACCCCCGTACATGATGCGGGACGGCAGCAGCTCGGCGGCGTAGGAGCAGCCCTTGCCGTCGAAGTTGGCGTCCGAGCGGAACGGGTTGTAAGAGGCCGTTTTGACGTTGTAAGGCAGCTCCACCGCCGCCTCCGCGGCGGGCGTGAGCGCCCGGGCGGGCTTGGCGAGTTTCACGCGGAAAGTCTTCATGCCGAAGGGCCCGACCTCGAAGCGCAGCTCGCGGCCGCAGAACTCCGCGTCGCCCACGACATCCTCCACGCCGTTGAGCTCCCGGGCGTCGACGATCTGCGCCGCGAAGCCCACCACGGCCTGCTGCGACCCGAGACCCGAGGTCTCGTAGAAACGAACCACATATTCGTCCGAATCCTCGGCCTGTTTGAGCGCCCGCAGCGCCACATTGGGGTTCTGCGAGGAGGCCAGCGAGAAGCTGCGGCCCAGCACCCCGCCATGGCGAGGCGCGACGAATGCCCGAAGCGGCTGGTTGAGCACCTCGGCCTTGCGCACGGCACCTCCCGCGCGGTAATCGCCCGCGTGCCCTACGATCGAGTAGGTGAACGTATGGTGTCCGAAGTCCTGCTTGTTCTGGTAGGCGTAGCCGCCCTTGGTCGCAGGCGTATGCAGCAGCGTAAGGCGCAGCGTGTTGTCCGCGGGTTTGTCCCAGCCGTACTTGCTGTCGTTGAGCACCGAGACCCCGTAGCTGCCGTCCGCGTCGGTGAGGTCGGCCCACTGCTGCGCATAGACCTCGTAGGCGGTCGCGGTGTTGTTGCCCCGCGCCACGGAGCCCACGCCAAGGTCATAGACCGCCTCGGGGTTCGAGACCGAAAGCGGGAACTCGGCCTTCAGCAGCGCATTGGACGACTGCCAGTCGATGTCGTTCACAAGGTCGATCCTGTCGGCCTGGGCGCCTTCGCGCAGCGTGATCCACTGCCGGAAGCGGGAATCCCCCAGCGTGCGTTCCACGCATACCGAGGCGCGCAGGGGCCCCTCTTCGGCCACGGAGACCTTCACCTCGCCCGTGATGGCCTGCGGCGATGCGTCCACGGTCTTCTTGAGGATCTCCCAGGCCGGCCAGCTGTAAGACTCGTTCTGCGGGAAGAACGCAAGGCGGATGGACTTGCCGGCGGCCACCAGCTCGCGACCATGACGCTTGTCGACGATCGACGAGATGTCGCCGTTGGCGTCCAGCGTAAGTTTATAGACGCTGTTCTCCAGCCCCCATGCGCCGGCCTTTATCGCCGGGGCCTTCGGCTGCCCGCCCTTGCGGATGTCGTAGACGGCATACCCCGCAGCCGGGACGGTGGCCTCGACCAGCAGCCGCGTCTGCCCCTGCTGCGTGCCCAGCACCTGCGAGGGAACCCGGACGCCCTTGTCGTCGTAGACCGTGAACTTGCTGCCTTCGAGCGGAAGCGTAACCTCCACCACGTCCGAGACCTCGAACCCCGCAGCGTTGTAGAGCACCACGGGGAGCCCTTTGACATCGGTATCCAGACCCCGCGAAACCGCGCCAACCGAGGTCGTGAGTACGTCCCCGAACTGTTTGAGCGAGATCAGCTCGTCGTTCCACGAGAACTCGTAGGCACGGGGGAGGCTCGTACCCGTAAGGTCGTCGTGAAACTGGTGCCAGATAAAGCGTTTCCAGGCCTCGGTGAGAACCTCGCGCGGGTAGGGCACGGCCCCGAGCCAGTCGGCGGCAACGGCGCTGCGCTCGGCAGCGTCCGCAAGCTGCTCGTTACGGCGGTTGTAGAGCTTCATCGCGGCCTGCGAGGTATAGCAACCCGTGGCATGCACGTCCATCAGCAACTCCCCGTTCCACACCGGAAGCTCCGGGTGGGAGGAATAGGGAAGATAGTCCTTGTAGAGGCGGTCGCTCGTGGCGCTGATGATCTCCACCGGCCCGTTGCCCTGCAGTCCCAGTTCCAAAGCCCGAACCGACTCGATGGTCGGGGCGCCGCCCGTGTCCCCCGTACCATAGTAATGGTAAACGGCATTCAGAGGGTTGCTCTGGGCGATGTCCTGCAGGTACTTGCTGTGACTGAGGTCTTCGTAACGCCACTTGGTCGTATAGTTGTGCGCGTCCATCACGGCCATGATACGGGAGCCGTCAACGCCCTGCCACAAGCCGATCTCGAACGGAATCTTGCTCGTACCGTGGAACGGGCGGTGCCGCCACATGAGTTTCTGAGTCGAGAAACCGATAAGACCGCTGTGGGCCGCGATCGTCGGAAGCGTCCACCCGAAACCGAAGCAGTCCGGAAGGAAGATGTCCGTGCCTTCGACCCCGAATTCGCGGCGATAGAAGTGCTGTCCGTACAGGATATTGCGCGTGAAGGACTCCGCGGACGGGATATTCGGGTCGGTGGCGTCCCACGTGCTGCCCGTGACATGCCAGCGACCCTCGCGGATGTAACGCTTGATCAGTTCGTACTGGTGCGGGTAGTACTCCTTCATCCACTGGTACTTGATGCCGCCCTCAAAGTTGAACACGTAATCGGGGTAGGTGCCAAGGAGAAACAGGTTTTGATCCAGCGTCTTCGGGATGTACTCACGGATCGAACGCTGCACATCCCAGTTCCACTGGGAATCAAAATGCGCATTGGATACTAAATAAGCTTTGGGGCTATTCTGTGAAAAGACATGTGCTGAGATCAGCACAGACAGGAACAATAATAAAATTCGTTTCATGGGCTGGTTGGTTTAGACTATTTCTGGGTTAAAGAATTTATATCCGTATCGGGTTTCAAAATTAGCCGGAAACGCCCCGCAAAAAATATTTTTAAATGACATATTAGTATGATCTTTTGACATAATTCGTAAAAATGCACGAATAACCCGGATATTTCGTTCTCCCGGCACAAAAACGGGGCTGCGGGGCATCCGGCAAAAACGGAGGAGCCATGTCCGGACAACAAAAACAGGAATGCGGAAAGCACCCCGGACACACGGCTACGGATAGACGGAGAAGCAGCCGGACAAAGGCAGGCCCGGGCAATCCGGTGCCGGGAGGGGTCAGCGGCAGCTGAACATGACGCTCTGCGAAGCGCCGTGTTCGTCGATCACGGTCAGGCGGTGCTTCCCCGGCGCCGGGCGGACGGAGATTTTGTGTTCGAAAGAGGTCGAACCGACGTAGTCGTCGTCGATATGCCAGAACAGCACGGCATTGCGGTCGCGGTGCACGGCCGTAAAGACAAGGCTCTGCTGTTCCCCTTCGAGCGACCTCGGGGCGACCAGCACACGCCCCGGCTGCGGGTAGATGATGTCGATGGGATTGTTTTCGGCCCGGTTACCCGGCAGGCCGGGATGCAGCGGGGGCAGCGGTCGGTAGTCGGGATGCTGCCGGCGGTAATACCACTCCTGCGCAGGCGGGAGGATAAACATCGGCATGCGGACGATCCTGGCCGGGTCGTAGCAATCCGCCGTCACACGGTATTTCAGGTCGGCGCTCAGGTTGACGATCCGGTGGTAGGGGCACACCTCCCCGAGGGCGGCCGCACGGGGAATCATCACCGTATCGCGGTCGGGGCAGATATGCGAAGCCAGATAGCCGCTCTGGCGGCAGACCACGGCGGGTTCCAGGTCGCCGACGGGCTCCGCGAACCACTCCCCTTTGGGCAGCAGGCCGAAGACCTCGAACAGGACAGGCGCAGCATACCCCACGCCCGTCATCAGCGGGCGTCCCTCACCCGTGCAGTTCCCCACCCAGACCCCGACGGCATAGTCGGGGGTCATGCCGACAGCCCACGCATCGCGGTTGCCGTAGCTGGTACCCGTCTTCCAGCCGATCTTCTTCGACGAGGAGAAATACTGCCATTCGCCCTCCTCCTCGGGACGGGCCACGTGGCTGATCGAATTGGCCATCAGCCATATCGCGCCCCGTGAGAGGGGAATATCCCCGGCATCGACCGCAGTACCGCCGTCGGGGTCGTAATGCGGGGTGCGTATCGTCTGCCGGCCGTTGAGTTTGGCCGCCAATTTCATGTAGGCCGAGGTCAGATCCCACAACGAAATCTCTGCGCCGCCCAGAATCAGCGAAAGCCCGTAATGGGCGGCGCTCCGGTCGATCGTCCCGAAGCCCAGGGCACGCACCAGCGCAAGGAAGTTCTCCTTCCCGTACTTGTCGAGCATCCTCACCGAAGGGACGTTGAGCGAACGCTCGACCACCCGGTCGGCAGGCACCGCCCCGTCAAAGGTACGGTTGTAATTGTGGGGTGTGAAGTCCCTGTAATAGGTCGGCACGTCGGGGAAAAGCATCGCAGGCAATGCCGTCCCGTTGTCCAGCATCGCAGCATAGAGCAGGGGCTTGAGCACGCTGCCGCTGCTGCGCGGGGCGGGAATCACATCGACGCTCGTACCCTCGGTGCGGTCGGCGGGGTCGTACACGTTCCCTACGTAGGCGAGCACTTCGCCGCTCCCCACGTCCATGACGACGATGGCCATGTTGTTGATCTTATTGCCCCGGTAACGCTTGTTGTAGCGCCGGGCGAGGTCGTTGACCCGGCTTTGCAGGTCGTAGTCGAGCGTCGAGCGGAGCGACCCTTCGCGCATTTTACCCAGCAGGTACATCGCCTCCATCGGCATCGGTTCGGGGGCGTCGGGCAGATGCTCCTGTTTTGCGAGGGCGCATGTCAGCGAGTCGATACGGCCGTCGTGCCAAATCCGGTCGAGCAGCCCGTCACGCTTCTCCCGCAGCCGTTCGCGGTTGCGGCGGATATGGATCAGCGACGGGGAGTTGGGCAGCACGGCGAGCATGGCGCATTCGGCCCACGAAAGCTGTGCCGCACTGCGGCCGAAATAGTACCACGCGGCACTTTCCAGCCCGACCACGTTGCCTCCGAAAGGCGCATGGGAAGCATAGAGGGCCAGGATTTCATCCTTGCTGCAACGCAGTTCGAGGCGCGTGGCGAGCACCATCTCGACGAACTTTTCCCGGAACGTGCGGGGTTTCCCGCCGCGGCTCAGGCGGATGGTCTGCATGGTGAGCGTGCTCGCCCCGCTCGTGATCCGCCCGGCCGCAAGGTTCTGCCGCACGGCACGCCCCAGCGCCAGCGGATCCACCCCGAAATGGCGGTAAAAACGTTTGTCCTCGTAGGTCGTGATGGCGACCCGGAACTTTTCGGGGACGCTGTCCGTGGGAAAGAAACGCCACTGGCCGTCGGAGGCGACCTTGGCCGACATCAGGCGGCCGTCGCGGCTCCACACGGTCGCCGAAAAAGGCTCGTCGAAGAGCGTCCGGGGCAGGAACAAACAATACCCCGCGGCGAGCATGGCAACGACCAGCATCGCGAAAAAACATATTCTCTTTTTAGCCGGTTTTTTTGCCATATTTTTACGTATCTTTGGCAAAGTTACCTAAAATCCCCCATTATGAAAACAATATGCCATGCTTTGTTTGCGCTGTCCGCCCTGCTCATCGCCTCGTGCAGCAAGCAGACGTCCGACATCATCGAATGGTCGACCAACGGAGTGACGGGCGTCAGGATGCCTCTCCACGTGACGTTCGTCGAAAACGTACAAGTCGAGGAAAGCGCCATGCAGGATGCCATATCGATCACCCCGGCCGTCGGTTTCGACGCCTACCTGTCGGGGATGCGCATGATCCGCATCGTCCCCAAATCCCCGCTGCAATACGACACGCAGTACAAGGTGGCCATCGACGCCGCGAAACTCACCGGCCGGCAGCACAAGGGCATCGCGGAGTTCAGGTTTGCGACCCCCAAACTGCGGTTTACCTACAACGACAACTGGTTGCAGCAGAACGACGAGATGACCGGCTATGTGCTCATCGGCGAGATCGTCTCGTCGGACTATGCCGAGGGCAGCTACATGGAACGGAACCTCAAAATAAGCGGCACGGCGGGTACCGACGTCAAATGGACGCATTCGGAAGACGGGCTCACGCACCAATACACCGTGGGCAACATCGTCCCGCGGGGCGATGAGGGCTATACGCTGACGCTCGATTTCAATTACGACGAAAAGCAAACCCTCCGGGTGGAAGTCCCCCGCAAGGACGAATACGCGGTCATCGACCACAGCGTAAATCCGGAACCGCTCGCCATCGTGGTCACCTTCTCCGAACCCATCCGGCAGAACCAGGATCTGAAAAACCTGATCCGCTTCGACACCAAGTTCCGGACTTTGGTCGACAAAAACAGGCTCTACATCTATCCCGAAGCACGCCCCACGGGAGCGCATAGTGTCACGATCGGCCGCGACGTAGTGAGCAAGAACGGGCAGAAGCTCAAGGAGAGCTATTCGTTCACGGCTACGCTGCCGTCGCGCACCCCCTCGATTCGCTTCACGGGCAAAGGCTCGATCCTTCCCTCGTCGAACGACATGTCGCTGCTGTTCGAGGCGGTGAACTACCAGAAAGCCCGGGTGCGGGTACGAAAGATATTCGCCAAC
Source organism: Alistipes sp. CAG:29 (assembly GCF_000435435.1). Taxonomy (NCBI): domain Bacteria; kingdom Pseudomonadati; phylum Bacteroidota; class Bacteroidia; order Bacteroidales; family Rikenellaceae; genus Alistipes; species Alistipes sp. CAG:29. Next base: position 7,646 of record NZ_FR893503.1, read on the forward strand.
AATCTGCTGCAATTCTTCCAGCAGAACTACTACGACGACCAGTACTATTCATCCATGGATTACGTGTCGCGCGTCGTCCGCGACACGACCATTGACCTGGGGGCCAGGTCTTCGACCAGGCTCGACCAGGGCAATACCTATTCGCTCGACCTGAGCCGCCTGATCACCGACAGCCGCAAGTCGATGTACCTGCTCGAAATCCGGGGTGTCGACCCGCTTACGCCCGTCGACGACGAATACGACTACGACTATTATTTCGGGGATTACAGGACTTACAAGGAGCGGTCGAAAGTGGTCGTGCAGTCCGACATCGGCCTCATCTGCAAGAGCAGCGGCAGCGACCAGTACGTCGTCTACACGACCGACCTGGTCTCCGCCCGCCCCAAAGGGGGCTGCAAAGTCAGGGCCTACGACCGGCAGAACCAGGTGCTGGCCGAAGCGAGCACCGATTCCGAAGGGCGGGCCGTGCTGAGGACGAAGGACGAGCCTTACATCGTCACGGCCGAAGCCGGAGGGGACGTCACCTTCGTGAAGGTAGAACCGGGCACAGCCCTGTCGCTGAGTAATTTCGACGTGGGCGGCACGGCAAATCCCAAGGGGATAAAAGGCTATATCTTCGGCGAACGCGGCGTATGGCGCCCGGGCGACGACATACACCTCACGTTCATCGTCACCTCGGACAATCCGCTGCCCGAAAGCCACCCGGCATCGCTGGAATTCTTCAACCCGAACGGGCAGTTGGTGCAGTCGCTCGTGAACAACAGCTCCTCGGACGGCATCTACACGTTCAGCCTGGGGACGACGCCGGCGTCGCCGACAGGGCTATGGCGGGCCAAGATCACCTTCGGCGGCGCACAGTTCGAAAAATCCGTCCGGGTGGACGCGATCAAGCCCAACCGGATGAAAATCGAGCTGAAACTCGGGGACGGGCAACTGGTCGACGCCGCGCATTTCACGGGCAGCCTGACCGCCCGGTGGCTGCACGGCGCCCCTGCGGCCGAAGCCAAGGCGGTGCTCCAGGCGCAGTTGTCACAGACCGCCACTCGCTTCAAGGGCTACGAGGGCTATTCGTTCGACGACGCCTCGAAATACTTTGGCACCGAGGAGCGGGAAATCGTCACCGGCACCACCGACGCCCAAGGGTCGCTGTCGCTCTCGACCGACGAACTCTCCTCGCTGGAAGGGCTGAGCCCCGGTATGCTGAGCGGCAAATTCACGGTGAAGGTCTTCGAAAAGAGCGGCGACTTCAGCGTCGACCAGCAGGTCGCGACCGTATCGCCCTATGACACCTATTTCGGGATCGGGGTCGCCACCCAGAAAAGCGACTGGGGCGACGAATACCTCGACAGCAGGAAGGAGCATATCATAAAGGTCGTGATGCTCGACGCCAAGGGCAAGCCCGAACCCGGCAGTGAAAACGTGCTCGTATCGGTCTACAAAATGGATTCCTACTGGTGGTGGGACGCCTCAACGCCCAATTCCCAGGCGCACTACGCCAAAAATGCGCTCAACTCGAATTACAAGACCCTCCAGGCAACCCTTTCGAACGGCACGGGGCAGGCCACGATGCGCTGGAGCACGGGCGATTACGGCTATTACATGATCCGCGTCACGAGCCCGAACCGGGCACACTCGGCGACCCGGATCGTATGCGTATCCTCGTCCGATTGGCGGGGCGACGTCACTTCGGTGACGGATGCCGCCACGCGGCTCGCCCTCACCCGCGACAAGGCCAAATACGTCCCGGGGGACAAGGCCAGGGTCACCATCCCCTCGTCGCCGGGCGCACGGGCGCTGGTCGGCATCGAAAGCGGCAGCGTCGTGCGGGAAAGCTTCTGGGTGGAGTGCACCGGCAAGCAAACCGACATCGAAATCCCCGTCAAGGAGGGGATGGCCCCCAACATCTATGTCTCGGTAACACTCGTCCAGCCCCACAACTCGACGCTCAACGACGCACCGATCCGCCTGTTCGGCGTGACGCGGCTCGACGTCGAGGACGCCGCGCGAAAGCTCACCCCCGTGGTCGAGATGCCCGAAACGGTAAAACCCGAATCGGAGGTGACGATAAAAGTCCGGGAGAAAAACGGCCGGAAAATGAGCTACGTGCTGGCGCTCGTCGACGAGGGACTGCTGGGGCTGACACGCTTCAAGACCCCCGATCCCTACGGTTATTTCAACGCGACCGAGGCACTGGGCGTCCGCACGTGGGACATGTTCGACTATGTCATCGGCGCCTATGGCGGCAGGATCGAACAGATGTTCGCCATCGGCGGCGACGCCGAGCAGCCGAACACGGGGGCGCTCAAGGCACAGCGGTTCAAGCCCGTCGTACGGTTCATCGACGCACAGAAACTGGGCGCCGGGAAGACGAACACGCATAAAATCACGCTTCCGCCCTACTTCGGCGAGGTTCGGGTGATGGTCATCGCCTCGAACGGCCGGGCGTTCGGCGCCGCGGAGAAGGATGTCGCGGTGAAAAAACCGCTGCTGGTGCAGGCCACCATGCCCCGCGTAGTTTCCACCGATGAAGAGGTCGAGGTTCCGGTCACGGTCTTCGCCCTCGAAGACGGGGTCGGGAAAGTCGACGTGAAAATCGCCGCGAACGAATCGTTCTCGCCCGTCGGGCCGTCCAGCAAGAGCATTACGCTCGGCCGGAGCGGCGAGGAGGTCGTATCGTTCCGCCTGAAGGTCAACAAGCGAACCGGCATCGGGAAGGTGCGGGTCACGGCTGCGTCGTCGGGCGACAGCTCCGCGTCAGAAATCGAGCTGGACGTCCGGGAACCGAACCCCTATGTGACCCTGTCGAAGGACTATGTCATCGACCCGGGCAAGACAATGGCGGTAAAACCGCTCAAGGAGAACGGCGAGGCGAAGCTGGAACTTTCGTCGATCCCGCCCATAGACCTTTCTCGGCGCCTCGAATACCTGGTGAGATATCCCCACGGCTGCATCGAGCAGATCACCTCGGGCGCCTTCCCGCAACTCTACCTGCCTTCGGTCGTGGAGTGCGACGCGAACATGTTGCAGGATATCGACCGCAACGTCAAGAGCGTGCTTTCGCGCCTGGGCAGCTACCAGCTCTCCGACGGCGCATTCGCCTACTGGAGCGGCAATACGTCGAGGTCGGAATGGGGGACGGTTTACGCGACGCACTTCCTGATCGAGGCTGCGAAACACGGCTACGGCGTGGACAGGGCGATGCTCGACCGGGTGCTCAAATACCTGCGCGGCAACCCCTCAGACTACTACCTGACCCAGGCCTACACCCAGTATGTGCTGGCGCTGAACGGGACTCCGACCCGGGGTGCCATGAACCAGCTCCGGGAAAAGGCCGCCTCGCTGAGCGGCGACGCCAAGTGGCTGCTGGCGGCAGCATACGCACTGGACGGCAACCGGAAGGTCGCCGAGGAACTAATCTCGCTCTGCGTGGACAACGCGGAAAAGGCCAACCCCTACGACGGCACCTACAACAGCGACGAACGCCGGATGTCGATCTCGCTCATGACGCTCACGATACTCGGACGCCGCGAAGAGGCTTTCCGCATGGCGCTGAAGATGTCGGACATCCTCAAGAAGGACAGGTGGCTCAGCACCCAGTCGACGGCATGGATGCTCAGCACCCTTTCCAATTTCGCCGTAGCGGGACAGAACGGCATCGACGCCACTGCGGGCAGGGAGCTCGTCAAGACCGACAAATCCATCGCGAGCATGCCCCTGGCCGCACCGACCGAGGTGAGGAACAATGGTTCGGGCAGCCTCTATGCGGTCGTCAGCCAGAGTTATACCCCCGGCAAGGGCGAGGAAACCGAAGCTGCGAACGGCATCCGGATCGACGTGCGTTACACGAATATGGACGGTGAGGCCATCGACCCGGCCTCGATCCGGGTATCGACCGATTTTTACGCCATCGTGACCGTCTCTAACACCAGCGGCCACGAACGGTACGCCGATCTTGCGCTGACCCACATCTTCCCGGCAGGATGGGAGATCACCTCCGAACGGGACTTGTCGTCGCTCACCTACCAGGATATCCGCGACGACCGGGTGCTGAGCTACTTCGACCTGAGCCGGGGCGAAAGCAAGGAGATACCCGTCAAGCTGACGGCAACCTACAAGGGGCGCTACTACCTGCCTTCGGTCTACTGCGAGGCGATGTACGACAACGCCGTCCGCGCCCTGAAAAAGGGACAGTGGGTCGAGGTGGTCGATTAATGCCGCCCCGGCAGCCGGGAAAACGCAGCGCAACCAGCAAAAGGTTCCGGCGACACCTGAAAATATTATGGCAAAACGGCTTCGGGCATCCGGAGCCGTTTTTATTTCCGGATTCGTACTCCCGTAGGGAAAACGCCGCTAAATTCGGGTATAAGAGGCACTTTCCTCCGGTAAAATAGGAATTTGGAAAATATTTTTAATATATTTGTTGCCAAGGTTAGTTAGATTAGTCATATTATGTGCGAGAAACTGTTTATTTTCGACACCACGCTCCGTGATGGCGAGCAGGTGCCGGGCTGCCAATTGAACACCACCGAGAAGATCGAAGTCGCCAAGTTGCTGGAAAGCCTCGGCGTGGACGTCATCGAAGCGGGGTTCCCGATTTCCAGCCCCGGAGACTTCAACTCCGTACTCGAGATTTCGAAGGCCGTTTCGGCCCCGACGATTTGTGCGCTGACCCGCGCCGTGAAAAAAGACATCGACGTGGCCGCCGATGCCCTGCGACTGGCCAGGCACAAGCGCATCCACACGGGTATAGGCGTTTCGCCCCAGCACATTTACGACAAACTGCGCTCGACGCCCGAGAAAATCCTCGAACAGGCCGTCGAGGCGGTGAAATACGCCAAACGCTATGTCGAGGACGTGGAGTTTTACGCCGAAGACGCCGGGCGCGCCGATCCTCAATACCTCGCCCGCGTGGTCGAGGCCGCCATTGCGGCCGGGGCTACGGTGGTCAACATTCCCGACACCACGGGCTACTGCCTGCCCCACGAATACGGCGCGAAGATCAAATACCTGGTCGACCACGTATCCAACATCGACAAGGCGATCATCTCGACCCACTGCCACAACGACCTGGGCATGGCTACGGCCAACACCCTGAGCGGCATCCTCAACGGTGCGCGGCAGGCCGAGGTGACAATCAACGGCATCGGCGAACGCGCAGGCAACACCTCGCTCGAAGAGGTGGTGATGACGCTGCGCTGCCACAAGGAGATCGCCGTCGACACCGGCATTGACGCACGCCTGATCACCAAAGCCTCGCATCTGGTGTCGAGCCTGATGAACATGCCCGTGCAGCCCAACAAGGCGATCGTCGGCCGCAACGCCTTCGCCCACTCGTCGGGCATCCACCAGGACGGCGTGCTGAAAGACCGCCAGACCTACGAGATCATCGACCCGCAGGACATCGGCCTCAACGAGTCGGTCATCGCCCTGACGGCCCGCAGCGGCCGCGCGGCGCTCGTACACAGGCTCGAACTGCTCGGCTACGACCTCACGCAGGAAGAGCTGGACGCAACCTACGCCAAGTTCCTCGAGCTTGCCGACAAGAAAAAGGAGATCCACGACTACGACCTGTTATACCTGGTAGGCGACATCGACCGCATGAAACAGCAGTCCGTATCGCTCAAATTCCTGCAGGTGACCACCGGCACGCTCGTCCCGACGGCGACCGTGGTGCTGAAGTTCGGCGACCACGAGCGCATGGCCATCGCCACGGGCAACGGCCCGGTGGATGCCGCCGTGTCGGCGATCAAGACCCTGATCAACGAGAAGGTCGTGCTCATGGAATTCCTCATGCAGGCCATCACCCGCGGTTCGAACGACGTGGGGCGCGTACACGTACAGGTACAGTGCGGCAGCCGCACCGTCCACGGCTTCGCCGCACACACCGACACCACACGGGCGTCGATCGAGGCGTTCCTCGATGCGCTGCGCGTACTGAACGTAACCGAACGCAAGGAAAAGGAGGAGTAAGATGGGCAGGACACTTCTGGACAAGATATGGGATGCGCACACCGTGCGCACCGAAGACGGCGGACGCTCGGTGCTCTACATCGACCGCCAGTACATCCACGAGGTGACGTCGCCCGTGGCTTTCGCAGGCCTGGAACGGCGCGGCATCGGCGTGGCACGCCCGGCACAAATCACCGCCACGGCCGACCACAACATCCCGACCGTCGACCAGCACCTGCCGATCGCCGAGACCGAATCGCGGCGCCAGGTCGAGGCGCTGGAGGCCAACTGCGCCAAATTCGGCATCGAACATTTCGGCGTGGGAAACCCGCGCCAGGGCATCGTGCACATCATCGGCCCCGAACTGGGATTCACACAGCCGGGCATGACCATCGTCTGCGGCGACAGCCACACCTCGACGCACGGGGCACTGGGCGCCGTGGCATTCGGCGTCGGCACCTCAGAGGTCGAGATGGTCTTCGCCAGCCAGTGCATCATCCAGTCCAAGCCGCGGAGCATGCGCATCACGGTCGACGGGACACTGCGCCCGGGCGTCGAAGCCAAGGATGTCGTGCTCTACATCATCTCGCAACTCACCGCTTCGGGCGGCACGGGCTACTTCATCGAGTTCGCCGGCGAAGCGATCCGATCGCTCTCGATGGAAGGGCGCATGACCGTCTGCAACATGAGCATCGAGTGCGGGGCGCGGGGCGGCATGATCGCACCCGACCGGACGACGTTCGACTACCTGCGCGGGCGCGAACGTGCGCCGCAGGGAGCGGCGTTCGACCAGGCCGTCGCCCGCTGGGAGGCGCTTTACAGCGATGCCGACGCCGTATTCGACAAGGAGTACCGGTTCGATGCTGCCGACATCGCCCCGATGATTACCTACGGCACCAACCCCGGCATGGGCATGGCCGTCGATGCGCAGATCCCGGCCGAGGCCGACCCCAAGGCATTGGAGTACATGGGATTCAAAGCCGGGGAAAAGCTGCTCGGCAAACCCGTCGACTATGTCTTCGTGGGCAGCTGCACCAACGGCCGCATCGAAGACCTGCGGCGCTTCGCCAAGCTGGTCGAAGGCCGGCGCAAGGCCCAGGGCGTGACGGCATGGATCGTCCCCGGTTCGAAAGGCGTCGAAGCCGCCGCACGGGCCGAAGGGCTCGACAAAGTGCTCGCCGCCGCCGGGTTCGAGCTCCGGCAGCCGGGCTGCTCGGCGTGCCTGGCGATGAACGCCGACAAGATCCCGGCAGGCAAATACAGCGTTTCGACCTCGAACCGCAACTTCGAAGGGCGCCAGGGGCCCGGTGCGCGCACCATGCTTGCAGGCATTGCGGTAGCCGCCGCGGCCGCGGTATGCGGCAGGATCGAGGATCCGCGCAAGGTGTTTGAAATGTAAAAATTTTTAACTTCGGTTTGGATCGGCCGGTCGTTGCCGCCGCCTTCGGCGTCGTTTATAATTCCGGCCCACCCCCAAACCCCCGCCTCAGGCAGGGGCTTACATGCCGCTTTGCGGCAAAATGGCCGCTGCCGAATGCCGGAAAAAACAAAACCAATATGTCCATACCCAAATTCGAAACCTTCACCTCGGGGGCCGTGCCCGTGAGCACGGAGAACATAGATACCGACCAGATCATCCCGGCACGTTTCCTGAAAGCCACCCAGCGCAAAGGATTCGGCGACAACCTCTTCCGCGACTGGCGCTACGACGCCCGGGGGCAGCGGATCGCCTCGTTCCCGCTCAACGACAGCCGTTATGGGGGCAAAATCCTCGTCGCAGGCCGCAATTTCGGCTGCGGCAGTTCGCGCGAGCACGCCGCATGGGCCATCGCCGACTACGGGTTCCGCGTCGTGGTGTCGAGCTTCTTCGCCGACATCTTCCGCAACAATGCCCTCAACAACGGGCTGCTGCCGATCACCGTGAGCGGGGAGTTCCTCGCGGCGGTCTTCGCGGCGATCGACGGCGACCCTGCGACGCAATTCACCGTAGACCTGGACAACCAGACGCTGATGATCTGCGCCACGGGCCGCAGCGAGCACTTCGAGATCGACGCATACAAGAAGCGGTGCCTTCTGAACGGCTACGACGACGTGGACTACCTGCGCAGCATCGCGCCCCAGATCGAAGCGTTCGAACAGGCGCATAAATAGCCGCGCGATGTATCCCCGCGTAGAGATAATGGATACCACGCTGCGCGACGGCGAGCAGACGTCGGGGGTTTCGTTCAACGCCCGCGAAAAACTCTCCATCGCCCGGCTGTTGCTGGAAGAACTGTGCGTGAGCCGCATCGAGATAGCCTCGGCGCGGGTTTCGCAGGGCGAGCAGGAGGCCGTGCGCCGCATCGCCGAATGGGCTGCCGCGAAGGGTTATACCGACCGCATCGAGGCGTTGGGATTCATCGACGGCGGCGTGTCGCTCGACTGGCTCGGCCAGGCCGGGTGCCGCGTGGTGAACCTGCTGGCGAAGGGGTCGCTCAAACACTGCCGCGAACAGTTGCGCCGCACCCCGCAGGAGCACCTCTGCGACATCCGCGCCACGATCGGCGGGGCCGTCGCACGGGGCATGAAGGTGAACGTCTACCTCGAAGACTGGTCGAACGGTATGCTGCATTCGCCCGGGTACGTCTACACGATACTCGACGGGCTTGCCGACGCCCCCGTGCAGCGCTTCATGTGCCCCGACACGCTGGGCATCCTCGACCCCTATGTCACCGAACGGTTTTGCCGCGACATGGTGACACGCTATCCGCAGCTTAGGTTCGACTTCCATGCCCATAACGATTACGACCTGGCCGTGGCCAACACCGCAGCTGCGGTGAAAGCCGGGTTCCACGGGGTTCACGTAACCATAAACGGGCTGGGCGAACGCGCAGGAAACGCACCCCTGTCGAGCACGGTGGCCGTGCTGCACGACCGGCTGCACTGCCTCACGGGCATCGACGAAACGAAGATCAACCACGTCAGCCGCATGGTCGAGACCTACACGGGCATCCGGATCCCGGGCAACCGCCCGATCGTCGGCGAAAACGTCTTTACGCAGTGTGCCGGCATCCATGCCGACGGCGACAACAAGAACAACCTCTATTTCAACGAGCTGCTGCCCGAACGCTTCGGACGTGTACGCGAATACGCCCTGGGCAAGACCTCGGGCAAGGCCAACATCCTGAAGAACCTCGAAGCGCTGGGCATCGAGCTCGACGAAGCCTCGATGCGCAAGGTGACCGAACGGGTGGTCGAACTGAGCGACAAGAAGGAGCTGGTGACGGCCGAAGACCTGCCCTACATCATCGCCGACGTACTGCGCTACGACCAGGTCGAAAACCCCGTGCGGATACTCAATTACAGCCTGTCGCTGGCACAGGGGCTGCACCCGGCCGCTACGCTCAAGATCGAGATCAACGGCTGCGAATACGAGCAGACCTCGGTCGGCGACGGCCAGTACGACGCCTTCATGCGGGCGCTCAGGCAGATCTACAAGCACCAGCTCGGCCGCGAGTTCCCGATGCTGCGCAACTACACCGTCTCGATCCCGCCCGGCGGACGAACCGATGCCTTCGTGCAGACGATCATCACGTGGGAGACGGGCGGCAAGGAGTTCAAGACCCGCGGGCTGGATGCCGACCAGACCGAAGCCGCCATCAAGGCGACGATCAAAATGCTGAACATAATCGAACCAACATACAACGACCATGGATGTTAACATAGCCCTTTTAGCCGGCGACGGCATCGGCCCCGAAATCATTGCCGAGGCCACGAAAGTACTCGACCGCGTGGCGGCGAAATTCGGACACCGATTCGACTACCGCGAGGCGTTAGTGGGCGCCTGCGCCATCGACGCCACGGGCGACCCCTATCCCGACGAGACGCACGCCATCTGCCAGGCTGCCGACGCCGTATTGTTCGGTGCCATCGGCGACCCCAAGTACGACAACGACCCCAAGGCCCCGGTACGTCCCGAGCAGGGACTGCTGCGCATGCGCAAATCGCTGGGACTGTTCGCCAACCTGCGCCCCATCGCATTGTTCGACACGCTGGCCGGCCGCTCGCCGCTCAAGGCAGAGGTGGTGCGCGGCACCGATTTCATCTGCGTGCGCGAACTGACGAGCGGCATCTATTTCGGCCGACCGCAGGGGCGCAACGAAGCCGGGACGGAGGCTTTCGACACCTGCACCTACACGCGCACGGAGATCGAACGCGTGCTGGACGTCGCATTCCGGCTCGCCATGAGCCGCCGGCGGCGCCTGACGGTCGTGGACAAGGCCAACGTACTCGAAACCTCGCGCCTGTGGCGGGAGGTCGCGCAGGATATGGCGCCCCGGCACCCCGAAGTGGAGCTGGAATTCATGTTCGTGGACAACGCCGCGATGCAGATCGTACGCCAGCCGACCCATTTCGACGTGATCGTCACCGAAAACATGTTCGGCGACATCCTCACCGACGAGGCCAGCGTCATCAGCGGCTCGCTCGGCATGCTCCCCTCGGCGAGCGTCGGGTCGGAAGTGGCGCTCTTCGAGCCGATCCACGGCTCCTATCCGCAGGCTGCGGGGAAGAACATCGCCAACCCGATGGCCACGATCCTCTCGGCCGCCATGCTGCTCGAACACCTGGGGCTCGACACGGAGGGCAGCGCCGTGCGGGCCGCCGTAGACCGGGCACTCACCGAAGGCGTCGTCACCGCAGACCTCGCCGCACAGGGCGAACGCCGCTACTCGACCTCCGAGGTCGGGGACTTCATCGCCGCGCATATTTAGGCACGCCCCGCTCCGGGGGCTCCTATCCGCAAAAAAGGGGTTGCAACCGCAAAGGTTGCAACCCCTTTTTCCGTGCAGGCCACGAGGCGCACCCCGCCCGGACAGCAACGCCACGGCCCGGCAGCCGGTTTATATCCCGGCCACGAATTGCTCGAGTGCCCCCAGGTCGGCCGCCATAGGCTCCGAAACCCGGGGCAGGCAGGCGAGCCGGGCCAGCCGCGGAGGCAGCGGAACCGCAGCCCCCGTGACGGGGGAGATGACCTCCCCGAATTTGGCGGGATGCGCCGTAGAGAGGTAAAATCCCGGTTTCCCGCACGCTACGGAAGCGGCATATCCGATGGCGCTGTGCGGGTCGGAAAGGTATCCGTAATTGCGGTGCAGCCCGTCGATCGTACGGCGGATCATGGCATCGTCGCAGCGGAATCCCTCCAGTTCATCACGCAGGGCATCCGGCTCACCGCCGCAGAGCCACAGCATACGTTCGAAATTGCTCGGCGCTCCGACGTCCATCGCATTGGCCGGCGTCCGCACCGACGGCCTCGGACGGTACTCGCCGCTGCGCAGGAACTCGGGCACCACGTCGTTCCGGTTCGAAGCCGCGACGAATCCGCCGAGGGGGAGCCCCATGCGGCGGGCGAGCATCCCGGCCGAGAGGTTTCCGTAGTTACCGCTCGGCACCACGACCACAGGCCGTCCGCCGCCCGTCTGCTGCCGCCACAGGCAATAGCCGTAGAAATAATAGAATGCCTGCGGTATCCAGCGCAGCAGGTTGATCGAATTGGCCGACGACACGCGGTGCCCCGCACGGAATTTTGCGTCGGCAAACAGCCCCTTGACCAGCCGCTGGCAGTCGTCGAACGTCCCGGCCACACGCAGCGGGTGGATATTGCCGCCGAGCGTGGTCATCTGGCACTCCTGCAGCCGGCTGATCTTCCCTTCGGGATAGAGCAGCACCACCTCGACGCCCGGCACGCCGTAAAACCCGTGCGCCACGGCGCTGCCCGTGTCGCCCGACGTAGCCGTCAGAATCACCAGTTTTTCGCCGGCACCGCCCATCAGACCGATCATCCGCCCCATGAAGCCCGCACCGTAATCCTTGAATGCGAACGTCGGGCCGTGGAAGAGCTCCAGCGTATAGCGGCTGCCGACACGGCGAAGCGGCAGCGGAAAGTCGTAGATCCGCTCCATCTCCCGCCGCAGGAGACCGGGGTCGATGTCGTCACCGAAAAAAAGTTCCGCCAGGTATCCGGCCAGCGCGGCATAGGACTCCCCGGCCAGCCGCTCCGCGACGGCCATATCGGCCTGCGTGATACGTTCCGGGACGAACAACCCGCCGTCGGGTGCCAGCCCCGCCTGCACGGCCTCGCGAAGCGAAAAGGCGCGTGCGCATGCTTTGTCTTTCGTGCTATAATATTTCATCTGTTTGTCGTTTTATACTATTCCACAATCCTTGCCCCGCAGTTCGACACGCGGCCCGCATATATCTTGCAGCCGATACCGGGGCGGGCGAAATGCGCCCGCATCCGCTGCGCGACCCGCTGCGCGACGGCCTCATCGGCGGCCAGGGCGAAGATCGAAGGCCCCGACCCGGCAATGTTCATCGCCAGGGCGCCTTCGGCGAGCACCCCTTCTTTCAGCACATCGTAACCCGGAATGAACCCCTTGCGGTAAGGCTCCGCCACCACGTCGTGCATCGACCGACCGATCAGCGCCACGTCGCCCAGGGCGAACCCGGCCACCAGCCCGCCGACATTGCCCCACTGCGTCACGGCATCGTGCAGGGGTACCTCGCGGGGAAGCACTTCGCGCGCCTCCTTGGTACTGACCACGATGTCGGGATGCACCACGGCATAGAAAAAGCCCTCGGGGACAGGCAGGCGCACGATGTCCAGCGGTTCGTACCCCCGGATCAGCACCACGCCGCCCAGCACGGCAGGGCCCACGTTGTCGGCATGGGACGTACCGCCGATGAGCGCCTCGCCCATCATCGCGAACTCCACGAGCCGCTCCCCTGAAAAGGGACGTCCCAACAGTTCGTTCACGCCCCAGACCGCTGCGGCCGACGAAGCCGCACTCGACCCGATGCCGCTGCCGGGAGCGATCTTTTCGAGGATCGTAACCTCGACCCGCACGGGTTTTTCGTATGCCCCGAGCAGTGCCATCACCGCCGGGGTAATCACGTTGTCCTCGTTTTTGGCAGGAAGTTCCTTCCCGCTGCGGTTGCGGATAACGAGCCCCCCAGCACCTTCTTCGATGCCAACCTCCAGCAGGTCGCCCACGCCGTCGAGCGTCAGCCCCATCACATCGAAGCCGCAACCCAGGTTCGCCACCGTTCCCGGGGCGAAAACTTTGATATATCGCATGATAAAAATCTCCTTTTGAATGAAACCACCTTTGATCGAACCGGGCTTTCCGTTCCGGCAGCCTTGGCCGGAAAATGCATAACAGGTATGCTCGTGACGGAAAAATAACAACTACACCCCCACAGGGGTTGTCGTTGTCGTCGTCGTTGTAGTGGCGGTAGCGGAGATAAGGACGGTGAAAGAAACGGTGCACGCCACCGGGCTGCAGGCTACCCCGCATCCCCCGGTCATCGTATGGTTCCGTTTCATATCCATCGGGGACAAATATAAAACAAAAAAATTTAATATCCAAATTCGGGTAACAAATCGTAAGACGCCCTAAAAAGCACTGGCGGCCGCTTTATATATAATAGGAGTAGTCCGGAAAGGCTGAAAATACCGAACTTGACGACAAACCGTAAGATATTAGGGGTTCCCGGAAGGCCTGCCTTCCTCCGAATCGGGCTAAAAGCGGTTAAAAGACCCAAAAAAATGCGGTTTTAAACTGTAAGCTGAAAGGCATCTATCCGGGTCGTCATAAAGCATAAGAGGGGTAATAGGTTCCGGATTATCACATTATTAAATTTTTTGCAAAATTATTTTGACGAAACGATTTTATATCCCTATCTTTGAAACGAAACAAATACGGAAATTCCGGACATGAACGCCCAGAACCATTCGAATAATAACGTCATTAATCTGCTGCTCGTCGTCTTTGGCAAGATAACGGGAGAAAGGTGATGTGTATATCCGAAAGATGATAAAAAGGCCTTTCTCCCGCTGGAGAAAGGTTTTTTATTATCCGGGCAGATGGCAAAGGCACAATATGCAGAAAACAAGAAGAAGATGAAACACCCACTCAGAAGTGCCGTCACGACGACGGGCCGGCGCATGGCCGGAGCCAGGAGCCTGTGGCGTGCCAACGGCATGCGCGAAGAGCAGTTCGGCCGTCCGGTCATCGGCATCGCCAACTCGTTCACCCAGCTGGTTCCGGGACACGTGCACCTGCACGAGATCGGACAATACGTCAAGCAGCGGATCGAAGCGCTCGGCTGTTTCGCCGCGGAATTCAACACCATCGCCATCGACGACGGCATCGCCATGGGACACGACGGCATGCTCTATTCGCTGCCCTCGCGCGAGATCATTGCCGACAGCGTCGAATATATGGCCAATGCCCACAGGGTCGACGCACTGGTCTGCATCTCGAACTGCGACAAGATCACCCCGGGCATGCTGATGGCCGCCATGCGGCTCGACATCCCGACCGTCTTCGTATCGGGCGGGCCGATGGAGGCGGGGCATCTCGGCGAGCGGGCGCTCGACCTGATCGACGCCATGGTAATGGCTGCCGACGAAAATTGCAGCGACGAACAGGTGGCGCGCGTCGAACGCGCCGCATGCCCCGGCTGCGGTTCGTGCTCGGGGATGTTCACCGCCAACTCGATGAACTGCCTGACCGAAGCGCTCGGGCTCTCGCTCCCGGGCAACGGCACCGTCGTGGCCACGCATGTCAACCGCCGCCGCCTGTTCGAAGAGGCCGCAGCGCTGATCGTCCGCAATGCCGAACGCTATTACTTCGAGGGCGACGACTCGGTGCTCCCGCGCTCGGTGGCCACGAAGGCAGCCTTCGAGAATGCCATGTCGCTCGACATCGCCATGGGCGGCTCGACCAATACGGTGCTGCACCTGCTGGCCGTGGCCCACGAGGCCGGGGTAGATTTCACGATGCAGGATATCGACCGCCTTTCACGCCGGGTGCCCGTACTGTGCAAGGTCGCCCCCAACTCGCATTACCATATCCAGGATGTCAACCGTGCGGGCGGCATCCTCTCGATCCTGGGCGAACTCGCCCGCGGCGGACTGCTCGACACCTCGGCCGGGAGGGTCGACGGGCGCACGCTCGGCCAGGCCATCGCGGCCTTCGACCTGCGGAGCGAAACGGCGAGCAGCGAAGCCAAACAGCGCTACCTGAGCGCCCCGGCCGGCCTTTACAGCCGGGAACTGGGCACACAACGGACTTATTACGACACACCGGACACCGACCGCACGGCAGGCTGCATCCGCGATCTGGAACACGCCTATTTCCGCGACGGCGGGCTGGCCGTACTGACGGGCAACATCGCCCGCCGGGGCTGCATCGTCAAGACGGCCGGCGTCGACGCGTCGCTGTTTGTCTTCCGCGGGCGCGCCCGCGTCTACGAATCGCAGGAGCAGGCCATCGGCGGCATCCTCGGCGGCGAGGTGCAGGCCGGCGACGTCGTTGTCATACGCTATGAAGGCCCCAAGGGCGGCCCCGGAATGCAGGAGATGCTCTACCCCACATCGTACCTCAAATCCAGACACCTCGACAAAGCCTGCGCGCTGATTACCGACGGCCGCTTCTCGGGCGGAACGTCGGGGTTGTCGATCGGTCACGTCTCGCCCGAAGCGGCTTCGGGCGGGGAGATCGCCGTCATCCGCACGGGCGACGAGATCGAGATCGACATCCCGCGGCGCTCGATCCGCCTCATGGCCGGCGACGACGAAATCGCCGCGCGCATGGCCGCACAGCAGCATTTCCGCCCCGCGGCACGCGACCGCCGCATACCCGCGTCGCTAAGGGCCTATGCCAAGCTGGTCAGCTCGGCCGACAAAGGGGCCGTACGCATCGTCGAAGAAGAATAAAACCGGACAACACCATGAATACGAACACGACAACCAGAACCGAAGGACAACAGCCCGGCCCTTGTATCACAGGGTCGCAGGCCCTGCTCGAATCGTTCCTGCGCGAGGGTGTGGACACGCTTTTCGGGTATCCCGGAGGAGCCATCATCCCCGTTTACGATGCGCTTTTCGACTACCGCGACCGGCTGCGCCACATCCTTGTCCGCCATGAACAGGGCGCCGTACATGCCGCGCAGGGCTACGCCCGCGTCAGCGGCCGCGTAGGGGTTTGCCTGGTCACCTCGGGCCCGGGGGCGACGAACACCGTGACCGGACTGGCCGACGCGCTGATGGACTCCACGCCGCTGGTACTGGTGACCGGACAGGTGGGTTCGTCGTTGCTGGGCACCGACGCCTTCCAGGAAACCAACTTCGTGGGCATCACGCAGGCCGTAACCAAATGGAACTGCCAGGTCAAGCGTACCGAAGACATTCCCGGGGCGATTGCCAAGGCGTTCTATATCGCCCGTTCGGGGCGTCCGGGCCCTGTGGTGGTGGACATCACCAAGGACGCCCAGTGCGGGACGGCCCCGTTCCGCTACGAAAGACTGACGTCCATCCGCAGCTACGTCCCCGCACCCGCGCCCGCCGAGGAGTGCATCGCCGAGGCGGTACGGCTGATCGACGCCGCACAACGGCCGCTGCTGATGGCGGGACAGGGCGTGATGCTCGGAAACGCCGAAGAAGAATTGCAGGCCTTCCTCGCAAAGAGCGGCATACCGGTCGCCTCGACCCTGCTGGGGCTGTCGGCCGTGCCGACCTCCTCGCCGCAGTATGTCGGCATGCTGGGCATGCACGGCAACTACGGCCCCAACATCCGCAACCAGGAGTGCGACCTGCTCATCGCCGTGGGGATGCGTTTCGACGACCGCGTGACGGGCAACCCCAAATGTTTCGGGGCGAATGCCAAGGTAATCCACCTGGAGATCGACCCCGCCGAGATCGACAAGATCGTACACGCCGACGTGGCCGTCATCGGCGACGTGAAACAGACGCTCCCGCTGCTCACCCAAAGGATCCGCCCCGCCGCGCACAAGGCCTGGATCGAAGGGTTCCGCGCCTGCGACAAAGTCGAATACGAGGCGGTCGTCCGCAAGGCGATCCGCCCGGAAGGCGGCTGCATCCGCATGGGCGAGGTCGTAGACACCGTAGCGCATGCCTACGACAACGACGCGGTGCTGGTGACCGACGTCGGGCAACAGCAGATGTTCGCAGCGCGCTATTTCGGGTTCCGCCGCAGCCGCAGCCTGGTAACTTCGGGCGGCCTGGGCACGATGGGCTTCGGGCTTCCAGCCGCCATCGGCGCCAAACTGGGCGCCCCCGACCGCGAGGTATGCCTCTTCGCGGGCGACGGCGGGCTGCAGATGACCATCCAAGAGCTGGGGACGATCTTCCAGTCGCAGGTCGCCGTAAAGATCGTATTGCTCAACAACTCCTATCTGGGCATGGTACGGCAGTGGCAGGAACTCTTCTACGACCG
>NZ_FR893503.1:24992-31250 GCF_000435435.1 Alistipes sp. CAG:29
GGGGGGCGGGGGGGTGGCCGAGATGAAAGCCTGCAAAGGCGCCTACCTGTTGGAGGTGCGCGTCGAAAGCGAAGAAAACGTATTCCCGATGGTGCCGGCCGGCGCTCCCGTGTCGGCGATCCGGCTCGAATAAACCGAACGAGGTATGGAACAAGAGTATATCATCACCGTATTTTCGGAGAACAAGGTCGGGCTGCTGAGCCAGATCACGACGGTCTTCACGTGCCGCAATGTCAACATCGAAAGCCTGACGACTTCCGAGTCGGCGCTCGCGGGCATCCATAAATTCACGATCGTCGTCCGCACCGGCCCCGACCGGGTCGAGAAGCTCGCGCGGCAGGTCGAAAAAAGGATCGACGTGCTCAAGGTCTTCGTCTACACCTCGGACGAAGTCGTGCAGCAGGAGATCGCCCTTTATAAAGTCACGCGCAGCCGCAACGTCGAGAAACTCGTACGCGAGCACAATGTCCGCATTCTGGAGATCGACGACGACTACATCGTCGTCGAGAAAACCGGCCATAAGGCCGAGACGCAGGCGTTGTTTCGCCTGCTGCAACCCTTCGGCGTGCAGCAGTTCGTGCGCAGCGGCACGGTGGCCATCATCAAATCGCGGCGCGAGCTGCTCAACGAATACCTCGAAGAACTCGAGAGGAACAGACAAAGAACGGATTCATTTTAACTTTTAAAACTCATACAACTATGGCACAGATCAATTTCGGCGGAGTAGAAGAGAAGGTCGTTACCCGCGAAGAGTTTCCCCTGGAAAAAGCACGCAAAGTCCTCAGGGACGAAACCATCGCCGTAATCGGCTACGGCGTACAGGGGCCGGGGCAGTCGCTCAACCTCAAGGACAACGGATTCAACGTCATCGTCGGACAGCGCGAAGGCTCGAAAAGCTGGGACAAGGCCGTCGCCGACGGCTGGGTACCGGGCGAGGGTCATCGTGGGCCAGCGCGAAGGCTCCGCGAGCTGGGACAAGGCCGTAGCCGACGGCTGGGTGCCGGGCCAGACGCTTTTCGGCATCGAGGAGGCCGCCGAGCGCGCCACGATCATCCAGTACCTGCTCTCCGACGCCGGGCAGATCGCCGTATGGCCGACGATCGAGAAACACCTCGCGCCGGGCAAGGCGCTCTACTTCTCGCACGGCTTCGGCATCACCTACAAGGAGCGCACGGGCATCGTGCCGCCGGCCGACGTAGACGTGATCCTGGTCGCCCCGAAAGGCTCGGGGACTTCGCTGCGCCGCATGTTCCTCGAGGGCCGCGGCCTGAATTCGAGCTACGCCGTATTCCAGGACGCCACGGGGCGCGCATTCGAACGCGTGGTGGCGCTGGGCATCGGCGTAGGTTCGGGCTACCTGTTCGAAACCGACTTCAAGCGGGAGGTTTACTCCGACCTGACGGGCGAGCGCGGCACGCTGATGGGTGCCATCCAGGGTATTTTCGCGGCCCAGTACGACACGCTGCGCGCCCACGGGCACACCCCTTCGGAGGCTTTCAACGAAACGGTCGAGGAGCTGACCCAGTCGCTCATGCCGTTGGTGGCCGAGAACGGCATGGACTGGATGTACGCCAACTGCTCGACCACGGCACAACGCGGTGCGTTGGACTGGTGGAAACGCTTCCGCGATGCCACCAAACCCGTCTTCGAAGAGCTTTACGGCGAAGTGGCCGCCGGCAACGAGGCGCAGCGCTCGATCGACCTGAACAGCAAACCTGACTACCGCGAGAAACTCAACGAGGAGCTGCGCGAGATGCGTGAAAGCGAGATGTGGCAGACAGGCGCCGTGGTGCGCAAGCTCCGCCCGGAGAACAACTGATCCCCCGGGAGGCCTTGCAATTTTTCAGATTGTTTCGCGCTCCGGCGGGTCGTGTCCGCCGCCTCCGGCACCGCTTGTAAATCCGGCCTTCCCCGAGCCCCCGCCCCGGCGGGGACTTGAGAGGCGGCGACGCGGCGGGATTCCCACAGCGGGACACAGGCGGCCGGCAATTAACAGTTTTGTAACGTAATATACAACAACAATCAATCTATGTGTGGTTTCGTAGGACTATTTGACATCCGCCGGAAATCGGATGCGCTGCGTGGGCAGGTACTGAAAATGTCGAAGCAGATACGGCACCGGGGCCCCGACTGGTCGGGTGTCTACTGCGGCGAGCGGGCGATCCTTTCGCACGAGCGGCTTTCGATCGTCGACCCCCAGTCGGGCGGTCAACCCCTGTTCAGCTGCGACGGGAAACAGGTGCTGGCCGTGAACGGCGAGATATACAACCATCAGGAGATCCGCGCCGAGCTGGCCGGCGAATACGATTTCCAGACAGGCTCGGACTGCGAGGTGATCCTGCCTCTCTACCGCAAACTGGGTGTCGGGCTGCTGGAAAAGATCAGCGGCATCTTCGCCTTCGCGCTGTACGACATCGAAAAGGACGAATACCTGATCGCCCGCGACCCGGTCGGCGTCATCCCGCTCTACATCGGCTGGGACAGCGACGAGCAATTCTACGTGGCATCGGAACAGAAAGCCCTCGAAGGGGTATGCAGCACCATCCGGCCGTTCCTGCCCGGGCACTACTGGTCGAGCCGCGAGGGGAAAATGGTGCGCTGGTACAAGCGCGACTGGTTCGAGTACGACGCCGTGAAGGACAACGGCGCCGACATACAGGCGCTGCGCGAGGCGCTGGAATCGGCCGTCAAGCGGCAGCTCATGTCGGACGTACCCTACGGCGTACTGCTGTCGGGCGGCCTCGACTCGTCGATCATCTCGGCCGTCGCCAAGAAATACGCCGACCGGCGCGTCGAATCGAACGACCGCGACCGGGCCTGGTGGCCGCAGCTCCACTCGTTCGCCATCGGACTGAAAGGGGCGCCCGACCTGGCGGCGGCACGCAAGGTCGCCGACCATATCGGCACCGTACACCACGAAATCAACTACACCGTACAGGAGGGGCTGGATGCCGTGCGCGACGTGATCTATTATATCGAGACCTACGACGTGACGACCGTACGCGCCTCGACGCCGATGTACCTGCTGGCGCGCGTCATCAAGTCGATGGGCATCAAGATGGTGCTCTCGGGCGAGGGTGCCGACGAGGTTTTCGGCGGCTACCTCTATTTCCACAAGGCGCCCGACGCCCGTGCCTTCCACGAGGAGACCGTGCGCAAGATCAGTAAGCTGCACCTCTACGACTGCCTGCGCGCCAACAAGTCGCTCTCGGCATGGGGTGTCGAGGGGCGCGTGCCGTTCCTCGACAAAGAGTTCCTCGACGTGGCGATGCGCATCAACCCGGCGGCGAAAATGGCCAAGGACGGGCATATCGAAAAATGGATCCTGCGCAAGGCGTTCGAGGACATGCTCCCCTCCGAGATCGTATGGCGTCAGAAAGAGCAGTTCTCCGACGGCGTAGGCTACAACTGGATCGACACACTCAAGCAGCTGACCGCAGAGGCGGTCTCCGACCGCGAGATGGAACACGCTGCGGAGCGTTTCCCGATCAACCCGCCCCGCAACAAGGAGGAGTACTATTACCGTACGATCTTCGAGGAACACTTCCCGTCGCATACGGCAGCGCAGTGCGTACCGTCGGTACCGTCCGTAGCGTGCAGCACCGCCGAAGCGCTGGCCTGGGACAAGGCGTTCCGCGACATGAACGAACCGTCGGGGCGCGCCGTGCTGGGCGTGCACAACACCGACCTGACACACGACACCCACCGACCCGAAACCGACTGAACCCGGTAAGGCCCCTGCCGAAGCAGGGGCCTTCCTTTATCGGATCGGAATTCATAAACGGCATCGCTCCGGTCACAGATACCTGTGACCGGAGCGATTTCTTGCGCCCTGAGTGGCCGGACAGCCCCGCGCCCGGCATCAGCGCCGCTGCTTCTTCGCGTCGGGTTTGCGGCGGGAGCGGCGGGCGGCAGGTGCCACGGGTTTTCGCGCAGGGACACGTTTTACGGCGGGCTTCCCGTCCCCGGGGTCTGCCCCGGGTGCTTCGGAAACTTCCGCAGCCGGGATATTCCCTGCGGCAGGTGCGGGGACTGCGGGGGCAGCGCCCGCCGTCCGGCGCGGCTTCTTGCGCACCGACCAGCCGAAGTGGCCGATGGCCTCGCCCAGGGCGAAATATTCGCCGTGGGAGTAAACGATCGGGCAGGCACGTTCGAGGCAGAAACGCCCCGTAACAGGGTCGATATAGGCGGCATCGACCTGCACGGCGACCACCTCGGCCAGGAACATGTCGTGCGAACCGAGGGGCATCACCTGCCGCACGCGGCACTCGATGCTTACGGGCGCCTCTTCTACGATCGGCGCCGCGACCTGCAAGGCCTTCCCGGGCGTGAGCCCCATTTCGCGGAATTTGTCGTAGTCGCGCCCCGACCGCACCCCGCACCAGTCGGCGGCGCGGGCCAGGTCGCGGGTCGTGAGGTTGATGACGAACTCCCCCGGGCGGCGGATTATTTCGTAGGAGTGGCGTTCGGGGCGTACCGAAATGTAGCACATCGGCGGGTTGGTGCATACCGTGCCCGTCCACGCCACGGTCAGCAGGTTATACTCTTCGGGCGTCGCACCGCAGCTCACCAGCACGGCCGGCAGCGGATAGATCAGCGTCCCGGGTTTCCAGCTCTCCTTCATCGGCGGCGTCAGTTAGCCTTCGCAAAGAAATTGCGGAAGAATACGATCTGAAAGTCGATGGCATTGCCCCAATAGGCACCGGTATGCCCACCGGGGCGTACATAGAAATCGTGCATGATGCCCCGGCGCAGCAACTCGTCGTGGAAATCGTTGTTTACCTCGAAGAAGAAATCGTCGTAGCCGCAGTCGAAGATGATCGCCAGGTCGCCGTTCCCGAGCTGCGGGATGAGGTTGATGGGCGTAGCCTCTTCCCAGGCTTCGGGATGCTCCGTAATCTCGCCCAGCAACTGCGGGATCTCCCAGTTCTGCGGGAAAGGACGTATGTCGAGCCCGCCGCTCGTGCTGCCTGCGGCACCGAACAGCCCCTTGTGCTTTATGGCGAGCGACATGGCCCCGAAACCGCCCATGCTCAGGCCCGTGATCGCGCGTCCCGAGCGGTCGCGGGCTACGGGATAACGCGCTTCGACAGCGGGCAGCAACTCGCGTATCATGAAGGTTTCGTAGAGGCTCTTCTCGCGCACCTTGCTGTCGAGGTACCAACTGTTCCCCACGCCGGGACAGATGAAGGCGATCCTCTCGCGGTCGGCGATTGCGGGCAGCGAAGGCTTGATCTTCAGCCATGCCGTCTCATCGCCCGAGTAGCCGTGCAGCAGGTAGACCACCGGACAGGGCTCAGCGGCGGATGCGCCCTCGGGCACGATCGCCACGACGGGTACGTCACGATCCATCGAGGGACTGTGCACGGCAAGCGTGTCGACCGTAGCCGCAGAAACGACCCGCACCGCCAGCAACAGCAAAAAAGTAAAAATAAAAATCCGTTTCATGGTATATGGGTTTAGTGAAGGCAAAAATACGAAAAAAACGTATCTTTGCCATATGCTAACGGAATTCATCCGATACCTCAGCGCCGAACGGCGTTACTCCCCGCTCACCGTCCGCAATTACAAACACGACGTCGGGCAGTTCCTGGCATGGCTGGATTTCGACGAGGCGCGCTCCGACCCGCGCAGCATCACCGCAGACCAGGTGCGCGAATGGATCATCCACCGCACGGAGGAAGGCAAGATCGGCGCGGCGTCGATGAACCGCGAAATCGCCTCGATCCGCACCCTCTTCCGGTGGCTGCTCCGCACGGGGGCCATCGAAAAAGACATCTGCCGGACGATCCCCTCGCTCAAGACCTCGCGCCGCCTGCCGGCTTTCATCCCCGAGAGCCGCATGACGGACATCGTCAGCAAATGCGAAGAGGCGGACGGGGATTTCGAAACGGCACGCAATTCGCTCGTCATCCTGATGTTCTACGCCTGCGGCCTGCGCCTTGCCGAACTGGTCGGCATCGACCGCGACGACTTCTCGGCCGACTACGCCTCGCTGCGGGTACGGGGCAAGGGAGACAAGCAACGGATGGTACCGATCCTCGAATTCGTACGCGAAAAGATTTTAAGTTACCTCGACCTAATTGCGAGGCAAAATATTTGCAATTCTGCGGAAAAAGCACTATTTTTAACACACAAAGGAAAGCGCATATCGCGGAGCGTCGTTTATCGCACGGTACAGGCGGAACTGACCCGTGCGGGCGTACAGGGCAAGAAGAGCCCCCATGTGCTCCGGCATACGTTTGCGACGCACCTGCT
>NZ_FR893503.1:31270-33217 GCF_000435435.1 Alistipes sp. CAG:29
ACCTGCTGAACGGCGGGGCCGATATGCGCGAGATCCAGGAGCTTCTGGGACACGCTTCGTTACAGGCCACGCAGGTCTATACGCACAACAGCATCGCCAGGCTCCGGGAGATATACGCAAAGGCCCATCCCCGGGAAAAGGGAGGGAAGTGATTAACTTTTATAAACTGTAAGGCTATGAACGTACAGATTCAATCCGTGAAATTCGACGCCGACAAACGGCTGGTCGAATTCGTCGAGAACAAGATGGACAAACTCGACCGCTTCGCAGAGCGTTCGACGGGTGCCGAGGTCATTCTCAGACTCGATAAAGACTTTGAAAAGGGAAACAAGATAGCAACGGTCACACTCCATATGCCGGGCGAAGACCTGGTGGCATGCCACCAGTCCAGATCGTTCGAGGAATCGGTGGACGAGGCGATCGACGCCATCAAGCGCCAGCTGGACAAATTCAAAGGCAAACTGGAAAAGTAACCCACCAACCAACCGATAACCTAAAACGAAGCCGCAGCCGCCCCTCATGAGGCGGCTGCGGTAATTTTCCACCCGGCGGTTTGTGGCGGGCGCACTCCGGCTGACGGGTTCCTGCTGACGATTCCCGCCCGGCAACATCCTGCCGGCAATTTCCGCCCCGGCTCCTTACCCATCGCTCGGCGGGCGGTTCTGCAACGCAATTCCGTTTCGCTCCTACCCACCCCCAAAGACTGCAGACGGACGGCACCGGCAGCTGGAAACGGAAAACGACCGCACCTGCGTGCGGCCGTTCGGAAGCCTTGTAGTGGATAGGGGATTCGAACCCCTATGTCGTGCGTGAGAGGCACGTATCCTAACCCTTAGATGAATCCACCGTATCGGTTTTGTGGTGCAAAGATAACGCCTTCTTTCAAAACTGCAAAATTTTCCTGCAAATTCTATGATTTTTTTTGGCCCGTTTCGCATATACCTGTATTTTCGTTATCTTTACGATAAATACAAAGTACGCTTTGCCTATGAAATACATTAAAACCGCCATACTGATCGCAGGCATGGCCGCAGCGACCGCAGCCTGTACGCGGAAACCCGTCGTTCCCGAATTCAGCATGCTCTCGATCGACACCCTCATCGGCACTCCGGCCAACGGATGCAAGATCGAATTCCGTTTCGCCACGATCGCCAACGCAGCGAAATCCCCGGCCCTGCGCTCCATCGAAGCGGCCAATGCCGAGTATTTCTTCGAACTGGAAGATTTCGGCGGCACGGCGCGCCAGGCGGTCGACTCCGCCATCCGCCAGATCGCCGCGGAGATGCTCCCGGACAGCGTCGAACAGACGATGGGAACCTACGAGATCTCGGCCGAAGCCGAAGTTACGGTCACGGACTCGCTCGTCACCTATATTATCAGCCGGTGGAGTTTCACGGGAGGGGCGCACGGCATGTACGGCATGGAATGTCATACCTATTCGCTGGCCGGAGGAGACGAACTATCCTCGGCAGACCTGTTTTCCGAACAGCAGCTGCACGGCATGGAAACCCTGCTGCGCAAGAAACTGTACGAACAATACGGAGCCGACAGCGACGAAGAGCTGGCCGCTCAGGGATTCTTCCCGGAATACATCTCCCTTACGGAGAATTTCCAGGTTACGCCCGAAGGGATCACGTTCTATTACAACCCTTATGATCTCGGATGCTATGCACTGGGGGCCGTCGAAGTGACGATGACCCGCGAAGAGCTGGAGAATCTGTAACATTGCCCGAAAAGAGACGGCCGCAGGGCCGTAAAAAGAAAAAAGGCCGGAGTCTCACGACTCAGACCTTTTTCTTTTGTCGGGGAACCACCCCCTTCAAAAATGAGGTACAATCGGAGGTATTCGACTTTCGGACGAGCACCGCCCTTCGAGTCTTAGTAACGGATTGCCGCTACAACCTGCCGATTTCCTCAACCAACCTAAAACTACTAACCTAAATGAAC
>NZ_FR893504.1:0-45576 GCF_000435435.1 Alistipes sp. CAG:29
GGGGTGTGGTAACGGGCCACGGTGATGCGCACGGCCGAGCCGTCCCCCAGTCCGATCTGGCGCTGCACCAGCCCTTTGCCGAAACTCGGGCGGCCGACGACGATGCCCCGGTCCCAATCCTGCACGGCACCGGCGACGATCTCGCTCGCCGAAGCCGAATTTTCGTCGATCAGCACCACCAGCCTTCCCCCGAGGTCGTCGCCGTTGACCGGCGCGCTGAACGACATGGGCGGCACGGCACGCCCCTCGGTCGAGACGATCAGGGCGCCGCGCGGCAGGAAGAAACCGGCCATCTCGACCGCCTGGTCGAGCAGCCCGCCGCCGTTGCCGCGCAGGTCGAGGATCAGCGCCCCGGGTTTCCCGAGTTTCCGGTACGCCTCGCGGAACTCCGGCATCGTCGTGCGGCCGAAGCGGTTGACCTTGACATACCCCACGCCGTCGGCGGCCATGTAGGCGGCGTCCACGGTGTTGAGCGGAATCTTGTCCCGCACGATCACGAAATGGAGCGGTTCCGGTTCGCCCTGGCGCACGACGTCGATCTCGACCTTCGAGCCGGTCTTTCCGCGCAGGTACTTGGGGACGTCCGTCTGCTTGAAACCCACGGCATCCAGCGTGTCTATGCGCACGATACGGTCGTTGGGCTGCACCCCGACGCGCTCGGCCGGGCCCCCGACGATCGTATTGACCACGATGACCGTGTCCCGCAGGATGTTGAATTCGACGCCGATGCCGCTGAACTCCCCTTCGAAGCTCTCCTGCACGCCCTTCATCTCGTCAGCCCCGATATAGGCCGAATGGGGGTCGAGGTCTTCGAGCATCCCGGTGATGGCGCTCTCGACCAGCGGCTGCATGTCCACCTCGTCGACGTACAACCCGTTCAGGTAACGGTAAACCTGCGTCAGCTTCTGCAACTGCCGCACAGCCCCGGCATCCTGCGCCGCAAGGGGCAGGACGAAAAGAACCGATATAAATGCAAAAAGCTTTCGCATAGTTTATTTTGTAGTTTATTTAAAGTCTTATTTAAGATACTCCGCCAGCTCGCCGAACGGCACCTGCCGCTGTTCGCCCGAGCGCATGTCCTTCACCGTGGCGGCCTTCGCCTCCAGCTCCTGCGAGCCGACGATCACCACGTAGGGGATGCCCCGGCGGTTGGCATACTCCATCTGCTTCTTCATCTTGCCGCAGTCGGGGTAAATCTCGGCGGCGACGCCCGCATCGCGCAGCTCACGGAGCAACCCGAGCGCCGCGGCCTGCTCCTCCTGCCCGAGGTTGGTGAAGAATACCCGCGTCGAGAAGTTGACCTCCTCGGGGAAGAGCCCCAGCCCCGTCATTACGTCGTAGATCCGGTCTGCGCCGAACGAAATGCCCACGCCCGACATGTCGGGCATGCCGAAGATGCCGGTCAGGTCGTCATAGCGTCCGCCGCCGCAGATCGAGCCGATGGCGAAGTCGAGCGCCTTGACCTCGAAGATCGCCCCCGTATAGTAGTTCAATCCGCGTGCCAGCGAGAGGTCGAGCTCCACGTCGAGCCCGATCCCCAGACGCTCCACATAGCCCAACACGGTTTCCATTTCCTCGATGCCTTTCAGTCCGGTTTCGGAAACAGCCAGCACCTCACGCAATTTCATGAGTTTTTGCGCATTGTCGCCGCTCAGTTCGAGTATCGGTTGCAGTTTGTCGACCGCCTCCTGCCTCAGCCCGCGCTCCAGCAGCTCGGCCTTCACGTTGTCCAGCCCGATCTTTTCGAGCTTGTCGATGGCGATGGTGATGTCCATCATCATGTCGGCATGGCCGATCGCCTCGGCGATGCCGAACAGGATTTTGCGGTTGTTCATCTTCAGCGCCACGCGGATGCCCAGCGCCCGGAACACGCGCTCGACGATTTCGACCAGTTCGACCTCGCACAGCAGCGAGCGGGTGCCGATCACGTCGACGTCGCACTGGTAGAATTCGCGGTAACGGCCTTTCTGCGGCCGGTCGGCGCGCCATACGGGCTGGATCTGGTAGCGCTTGAAGGGAAACGTCAGTTCGCCCTGGTGCTGTACGACATAGCGCGCGAACGGCACCGTGAGGTCGTAACGGAGCCCCTTCTCGCAGATTTTCGACGCCTGCCGCACCTCATCGCCGGACAGGCCGGCGGCGTAGTCGCCCGAATTGAGTATCTTGAAGAGGAGCTTGTCGCCCTCGTCGCCGTATTTGCCCAGCAGGGTCGAAAGGTTCTCCATCGAGGGGGTTTCGAGCGGCGCGAAGCCGTAGGTGCGGAACACGCCCCGGATCGTATCGAAAATATACTGGCGGCGCATCATCTCCGCCGGGGAGAAGTCGCGCGTACCTTTGGGTATGGACGGTTTTTGTTGAGCCATATTACATAAATTTTTGTTTTATTTCCAAGTATTTCTTCCACCCCGCGTTATCCCGGGCATCCATGTATTTCCGCTGTTTCCCGAGCAGACGGTTCAATGCGCCCTCGTCCCGGCGGAAGAAAAGGACAACCATCTCACGAAGCGTCTCCATTTGGTCGACCTCATACATATTCACATAGCGCGGGGCGCGCACTCCCTCCTCTCCGGGATAGATATATCCGATGAAATAGCCCAATTCGTCCTTTTCGTCCACAGCGGACGAAATAAAAAAAGAACGGTCGGTTTTCAAATCCGTCACGGAGAGCGTCGGAGAGTTTTTCTTGTATCTCAAAGCTTCACGCGCTTGCTCATGCCAGGGGAAACGGTCTATCTCGGACAGGAACCCGTCAAGATCGCACGTCCCGGCCGGTTCTACTTTGTCCGGGTCTTCGTGCGCCCGGAGTTCGTCCCAAATAAATACATCGACCGGACGGTTCGCCTGCATACCGCAGGAGAAAAGCCCCTGCAAGAGCGAAAAAAAGGTCACAACACGCATCTTTGTCAAGCCATCAGTTTTTTGTACCTCACGCGGTGGGGCTGGGTGTCGCCGCCCTGCGCCTTCTTCCACTCCTCGTATTCGCTGTACGAACCCTCGTAGAAGGCCACCTTCGAGTCGCCCTCGAACGAGAGGATGTGCGTGGCGATGCGGTCAAGGAACCAGCGGTCGTGCGAGATCACTACGGCACAGCCCGCGAAGTTCTCGAGGCCCTCCTCCAACGCACGCAGCGTATTGACGTCGATGTCGTTGGTCGGCTCGTCCAGCAGCAGCACGTTGCCCTCCTCCTTGAGCGCCAGCGCCAGGTGCAGGCGGTTGCGTTCACCGCCCGAGAGCATGCCGCACTTCTTCTCCTGGTCGGCGCCCGAGAAGTTGAAGCGTGCCACGTAGGCCCGGGCGTTCACCTGCCGGTTGCCGAGCATGATGAGGTCGGCGCCGCCCGAGATCACCTCGTAGACGGTCTTTTCGGGATCGATCGACTTGTGCTGCTGATCCACATAGGCCAGCTTGACGGTCGGGCCCACGCGGAACGACCCGCCCGTAGGCTCTTCCAGCCCCATGATCATGCGGAAGAGGGTGGTCTTGCCCGTACCGTTGGGGCCGATGACGCCCACGATGCCGGCCGGCGGCAGCGAGAATTCGAGGTGCTCGTACAGCACGCGGTCGCCGAAAGCCTTCGACACGTCGTGCGCCTCGATCACCACGTCGCCCAGGCGCGGGCCGTTGGGGATGAATATTTCGAGCTTCTCCTCCTTCTGCTTCGTGTCCTCGTTCATCATCTTGTCGTAGGCCGACAGACGCGCCTTGGACTTGGCATGGCGGCCCGAGGGGGACATGCGCACCCACTCCAGCTCGCGCTCGAGGGTCTTGCGGCGCTTCGATTCCTGCTTCTCCTCCATGGCCATGCGGGTGGTCTTCTGGTCGAGCCAGCCCGAGTAGTTACCCTTCCAGGGAATACCCTCGCCGCGATCCAGCTCCAGGATCCAGCCCGCCACGTTGTCGAGGAAATAGCGGTCGTGGGTGACGGCGATCACCGTACCCTTGTACTGCTGCAAATGTTGTTCGAGCCAGTCGATCGACTCGGCGTCGAGGTGGTTCGTGGGCTCGTCGAGCAGCAGCACGTCGGGCTGCTGCAACAGCAGGCGGCACAGCGCCACGCGGCGGCGCTCACCGCCCGAGAGCACCTTCACCGACTGGTCGGGGTCGGGGCAGCGCAGGGCGTCCATGGCGCGTTCCAGCACGCTGTCCAGCTCCCAGCCGTTGACCTGGTCGATCTGTTCGTACAACTCGCCCTGGCGCTCGATGAGCCGGGCCATCTGCTCGTCGTCCATCGGCTCGCATAGCTTCATGTTGATCTCTTCGTACTCCTTGAGCAGCGCCACGGTCGCGGCGCAGCCCTCTTCGACTACCTCGCGGACGGTCTTCGAGTCGTCGAGCCGGGGTTCCTGTTCGAGGTAACCCACCGTGTAACCGGGCGAGAAAACCACTTCGCCCTGGAAATTCTTGTCCAGCCCGGCGATGATCTTCATGAGCGTCGACTTACCCGAGCCGTTCAGGCCGATGATGCCGATCTTGGCGCCGTAGAAGAATGAGAGGTAGATGTTGTTGAGAACCTTTTTCTGGTTGGTAAACGTCTTCGAAACGCCCACCATCGAAAAGATGATTTTTTCGTCTGCCATATCGTATTCGTTATTCGGATTTTCCTATCCGGCAAAGATAGTAAAGATTCCGCAATCTACCGCCATACGTGAAGATTTTTGGGCAGGCGCCCGTAAATAAAAAAACGCAGGGACACGGCCTGAGCCGCGTCCCTGCGCCGTGTTTGTCCCGGCAGAAATTAATAGTTCTCCTTCTTGGGTTCGAAGTAAGCCTGCGGATGCTTGCAGGCGGGGCAGAGCTTGGGAGCCTCCTCGGCCTCGATGACGAAACCGCAGTTGCGGCACTGCCACCAGATCTTGCCGTCGCGCTTGAAGAAATTGCCGTCCGTGAGGCGGCTCAGCAGCTTCAGGTAACGGCGCTCGTGCTCGGCCTCGACGGTGGAGATCATCTTGAAGGCCGTGGCGATCTCGACGAAGCCCTCCTCCTCGGCGACTTTGGCGAATTCGCGGTAGAGGACGTCCCACTCCTCCTTCTCGCCCTTGGCTGCGGCCAGCAGGTTCTCGGCCGTGGTGCCGATCGGGCCGGTAGGGTAGCTGGCCGTGATCTCCACGTCGCCGCCCTCGAGGAACTTGAAGAAACGCTCGGCGTGCTCCTTCTCCTGCTCGGCAGTCTCGGCGAAGACACCGGCGATCTGCTCGTAACCCTCCTTCTTCGCCTTGCTCGAGAAGAAGACGTAACGGCTGCGCGCCTGGCTCTCACCGGCAAACGCCTTCAGCAGATTCTGTTCAGTCCGTGTTCCTTTAATGCTCTTTTCCATAATCCTGTATGTTTAATGTGTGTGTTTATTTTCCGATAGCAAAGATAATAAAATCCCGGACATAAAGCCAAAAATCGGCATTGTTTGTTTTTATAGGGCTATTCGGATTACTTATAGGCCCCGCCGAGCACCTCCGCCACGTCTTCCCGGAACAGCGCATAGGCTTCCGGAAGCGCCATCGTGTCCCCGACTTCGGACGGGACGACGCGGTAGCCCGGCATCGCCACCCAGACGGGCACCGCCTCAAGCGAATAGGACATGCGCCCGTCGGGATGCCGCACGGCCTCGATTTCGGCCACCAACCCGCCGTCGCAGTAGCGCCGCCGCTGGTTGGACACGAAGTTCCCCAGCGAATAGAGCACCACGTGCGACGAATCGGCGTCGAAGGGCTGCACCACGTGCGGGTGGCTGCCCACGACAAGGTCGGCGCCGTGCCGGCGCAGGAATTGTGCCAGGTGCCGCTGCACGGCATTCTCCCTCCGCTCGTATTCGTTGCCCCAGTGGATGCAGACCGCCACGCAGTCGGGCGCCCCGCGCCGTGCCGCAGCCAGGTCGGCCGCCATGCGCGCCGTGTCGATCAGGTTGACCTCCACCCCGGCGGGAACCGGGATGCCGTTGGTGCCGTAGGTATAGTTGAGCAGCGCGAACCGCACGCCGTAGCGCTCCACCCACAGCGGGTTGTTGGCCGCGCGGTCGAGGCTGTCGGTAAAGACGCCGGTATGCAGGATGCCGCAGCGCCCCAGTTCCGCGACGGTCGTACGCACCCCGGCAGCACCGCCGTCGCAGCAATGGTTGTTAGCCAGCACGGCCACGTCGACCCCGGCGTCGCGCAGGGCATCGGCCAGCGCCACGGGCGAGCGGAAACAGGGGTAGCCCGTGTAGCGATCCGTGCGGGTGAGCGTCGTTTCGAGGTTCACGACCACCAGGTCGGCGGCATGAAACCGGCGGCGCAGGTAAGCGAATACCCCGCGGTAATCGAACCCGTCCCCGCGTCGCGCCGCCGTGACCTGCGGAAGGTGCTGCATGACATCGCCCGCGAACAACAGCTGGACACGCACCGGGGCGGGTTCGGGCACGGGGCGCTCCACGCCGGCGCGTTGGGCCGGGACGCAGCACGCCGCCGCCAGCACCAGCCACGGGAGGATATGTCTCAGACCCGGCTTCATCGTGCGGGTTATTTCCCCTGCCGCTTGGGGTTGGCTGGGAACCAGCCTTTGGCCACGCGCTGACGCTGTTCGAACAGTTCGCCGATCGACCAGAGCGACGAGGCGCCCCACACGGCCAGCAGGGTGGACCACAGGATATGGCGCACGGCCACCGACGCGGCGATCGCCACGATCCCCATCACGAGGAAAACCCACCAGCAGCGTACGCCCAGATAATATTCGCCCTTGACCACGAGCGGGTGGAACAATCCGATGATAAGGAACGTCGCAATGCCGATCACCAGCCCCGTGAGGTTGTATTCCGTAAGAAATTCCATAGTTCACGATTTTAACAGAGAGGCAAATATACGAAAAATGGGCGGTTCCCGACGCGGGCCGCCCATAATAAATACCGATACCGGGATCATCAGAAATTATACTGCACCATCACGTTCACGCGGTTGGCATGGTTCTTCATGCTGTTCATGTCCTTGCGCGAACCGTAGAGGTACTCGGCGGCCACCTTGCAGCGCGGGGTGAGCGAGTAGAAGATGTTGCCGAAGATATACTGCCCCTGTTTGTACTGGTCGGCCGTATAGTAGCCCTCGCTGCGCTGCACGCGCACCGTCGAGTAGCCGCCCGACACGAACAGGCGCGGCGTGAAGTTGATCTGCCCGGCGGCCTGCACGCCCCACATGGGCATCATGCGCACGAGCGTGGGATCCGCGGGGTTGGGCGTGAAGTCGAGCCCCGAACCGGTCAGATCCTGGATATAGGGGGTGATGCCCTTGCCGTAGACGCCGTTCATGAACATGCGGAACCAGTCGCAGCACTTGATCGTGCCGCTCAACTGCACGCCCCACCCGAAGAGCGACGTGGTGGCATCCTTCGATACTTTATACATGTAAGGATTGCGGAGCACGGCCGAAGCGCGGAGGTGGCTGCTGCGGTCGGCGCCCCAGGCATATTGCAGGTACATCGGGAAGTCGGGTACGCGCTGGTGGATCGGCTTGAAGTTCTCACCGTAGGTGGCGCTCACGCTCGGCAGCTCGGCGGCGACGCCGAAGGTCATGTGCCTACGGGCGAACGACACCTCGTAGCGGATCAGTGTCGCGAAGTTGAAATTATAGGCGTTCGGCCCCTGGAAGTCGATGGTCGTGGGGGCGGCGGACAGGTCGCAGAAGGTCGTCACGTCGCGTCCGAGGGTCAGCCCCTTGAACGACACGTAGGCCGAACGCAGGCGGGGCGTATAGCTTCCCTCGGCACCGCCGCGGAAGTCGGCATCCATGTAGATCACCACGCGCCCCAGCGCCCGGGTGTTGGTAATGGCCTTCAGGAAGAGGCGCGAGGTCGAGGCGTCCATCATCAGCTTCTGCTTGGAGTTGTAATTGCCCGGAACCGGGATGTCGTAGGGCACGAAGTCGATGTTGTCGACGATGCCGTCGAAATCATAGCCCGCGCGCAGGCTCACGAAGCCGCCTATCGAGAACGAGAAACGGTTGTTCTTCGAGGCGAACACGAACTGGGGCTTCTCGGTCTGCTGGAAGCCGGGGCGGTGCGTGTCGATGTAGTCCTGCGTGGCGTTGCCGACGGCCATGCGGTTGAGTGCCGCAGCCTGCTGTGCCGCACAGCCGCCGCAGTTGTAGATGGTATCCACCTCGTGTACGGAGATGAGGTAGACCGTCGGCGAATAGTCGCCGCCACGGCGTTCGCCCCGGTGGTGCTGGGCGGAAGCGGAAGTCGCAAGGAGCAGGGAGACAATCAGAAGTCGAAATGTTTTCATAAGCCGAATAAAATTTGGTTTTTTGGTTAAACTTGCTTGGTTCGGTATGTTTTGTTTTTGGGACACAGGCAGTTAATATTCACCCCGGGAATTAGCAAGATATATGCCAAAAAAACCTGCACGGAATTTGATTCCGCCCGCCAGCACCCGATTCCCGTGACCTCCGCGGAGGAGAAGGCGCATCCCTGAAAATCGGGGAAGGGCACGGTTTACATACGGATCCCGCTATCTTTCCGGCAAATAGGATGCCCCGGGAAGTTGAAAAATAAATTTTAGAATCCCCGCGGCTTTCACTATCTTTGCCCGAGCCGGATAAACGGCGCCCGGCAGGACACGGGGACGTGCACAACCTGCCCGCTCCCCATACATTACATAAAAAAAGAAGTATATGCTGCTCTGGATAATCTCCCTGCTGACGCTTGCGGCCGCGGCCGCCGACGTCATTCATTACCGCCGCATGCGGCGGCGTGCCCCGGGCGTACGCCACCGGGTATTCATCGTCGCGGCGGCCGCGACCGATGCCCTGCCGGCGGTGATCGCCGTCGCCGGGGTTGTTGCACACGACAACACCACGGCGTTCATGACATTCGCCATGTGGGCGTTCTGGGCCTGGATGGTGACCGTCCTGCCACGCATGGCCTGCTATTTTTTCCGCTGGATCGGCCTGCCGCGGGTCGGTATCGCAGCAGGGGCAGGTGTGGCGGCACTTTTCGTCTGGGGCGCTACGGCCGGGCGTACTACGATCCGCGTAAACCGCACGGAGGTTTGCTCCGAACGCCTCCCGGCCGGGCTGGACGGGTTCCGCATCGCCCAGATCACCGACACGCACCTGGGCACCGTCGTGCGTCCCGAAGCGGAGCTGCGGCGCCTGGTGGACAGCGTCAACAGCCTTCGCCCCGACCTGATCGTCTTCTGCGGCGACCTGGTGAACATCCGCAGTTCGGAGCTCGACGCCCGCGCCCGGCAACTGCTGGGAGGCCTGCGTGCCCCGTACGGCGTCGTTTCGGTCACGGGGAACCACGATGCCGGGCTCTATATCAAGGACACCGTTGCGCAAAGCCCGGCGGCGAGCCTTGCAGAAGTGATCGCCCGCCAGCGGGCAATGGGGTGGAACGTACTGGAGGACACCACGGTTTACCTGCGCCGGGGCGGCGACAGCATCTCGCTCACGGGGCTTTCGTTCGACCCCGCGCTGCGGCACATGCGCCACGACCCCGACCTGCCGCCCGCCGACCTGAGCGGGGCCTACCGCGGCGTCCCCGATTCGCTCTACAACATCACCGCGGTGCATATCCCGCAGCTTTGGGGGCAGATCGCCGACGCGGGCTACGGCGACCTGACGCTCGCCGGGCACGTACACAGCATGCAGATGAAACTGCGCCTCTTCGGCCGGGCATTTTCCCCGGCGCAACTGCTCTACACGCGCTGGAGCGGACGCTACGACGTAGGCGGGCGTACGCTCTATATCAACGACGGCACGGGATACGTGGTTTTCCCGATGCGCCTGGGAGCCTATCCCGAAATCACCCTGATAACCCTGCGAAGATGCGAGTAACCCTCTCCGCCGCGGTCACGGCCGACGGCTACATGGACGACGACAGCCCCCGGCGGCTGATTATCTCGACCCCGGGCGACTGGGAGGAGGTGTACCGCCTGCGGGCGGCCCACGATGCGATCCTCGCCGGCGCCGAGACCCTGCGGCGCGACGACCCGTCGCTGCTCGTCCGCGACCAGGTGGCACGCGCACGGCGCGTGCAGGCCGGGCTGAAGCCCGACATCGCCAAGGTCACACTCACCCGGTCGGGCGGCCTTTCACCCCGCCTGCGGTTCTTCACCGCTGGCGATGCCGACCGCTATGTGTTTTCGCCGGGAGAAATAACTGGTTTGCAAAATATTGCGACAGTCATCTCAACCAGCGAAGCAATTACCGCCAAATACATCGTCACCGAACTCGAAAAGCGCGGCATCGAACACCTGATGGTCGAGGGCGGGGCGGGGGTGTTGCGCATGTTCCTCGACGAAGGGATGGCCGACACACTGCGGCTGGCCGTCAACCCGCGGCTGCGGCTCGGTCGCCGGGGCGGGGCAAGGTTCGGCGCAGCGCCGCCCCAGAGCGTCCCGCACACCTGCGAGGAGGTCGACGGCATGGAGGTGACGACCTACACGCTGCATCCCGACACGACGGAAGAAGACCTGCGCCACCTGCGGATGGCGGTCGACGAAGGCCGCAAATGTACCCCCGGCCCGACGTCCTACTGCGTCGGTGCGGTCGTAGCCACGGCCGACGGCCGGATATTTGCAGGTTACACGCACGAAACTTCCGCAACGCACCACGCCGAGCAGGAGGCCATCGCCAAGGCGCTGGCGGCAGGAGCCGAGCTCCGCGGCGCCGCGATGTACTCCTCGATGGAGCCGTGCTCGCGTCGGGCGAGCGAGCCCGAAAGCTGCACACAGCTCATTATCAGGCATGGTTTCGCCCGGGCGGCCTTCGCACTCTACGAGCCCGACTGTTTCGTATGCTGCCGCGGAGCGCTGACCCTGCGCGAAGCGGGCGTCGACGTCAGGGCATACCCGGCGCTGGCCAACGGCGTATGGGAAGCCAACGCGCACCTGAAGCGATGAATCGGGCGTAAATTGTGTCCATAAGGGCCTAAAATTGGCCTCTTTTTCCGGAAAATCGCGCAACATATCGGGATAACTTATATATTTGCCCCATAAACGCATTGATTAATATGAAAATAGCAGTCAGAACCCTCCTTGCGGCGGCGGCACTTGCGACCATCGTCCGGCTGTCTGCGCAGGAGGCCAAGCGTACGCTCTCGCTCGACGAGGCGATCGCCGTAGCGCTCACGGAAAACCCCGCGATGAAAGCAGCCGAGTTCGAGGAGAAGGCCGCCACCCAGGAACGCCGTGCGGCCATCGGCCTGCGTATGCCCAAGATCAGCGTCATGGGCGCATACGCCTACATGTCCAAGGATATAGGATTCGATTTCAACGAGATGAAAGGCCCGGCCAAAGAGCTCGCCGGGCAGATACTCGGCAGCGGGCTCATACCGCCCGAAATGATCCCCTCGATCAACGGGCTGCTCAATCCGCTGATGAACGCCGACTGGTTCCTCAAGGTGCAGGATCAGAGCCTGGGGTTCGTGGGCGGGCAGGTTTCGGTGCCCATCTGGCTGGGCGGCAAGATCAACGCCGCCAACCGCGCCGCCAAGATCAACGAACGCACGGCGGCGGAGCAGGGCAACCAGACCCGCAACGCGCTGATTTCGGAGCTCGTGGAGCGCTACTTCGGGCTGGCGCTCGCCATGCAGGTCGTCGAGGTGCGCCGGCAGGTGGTCGACGGCGTACGCCGCCACCTCGAAGATGCCGTCGCGCTCGAAAAGAACGGCATGATCGCCCAGAGCGAACGCCTCTACGTCGAATTCAAGATGGCGGAGGCCGAGCGCGAGCTGGCCAATGCCGAATTGCAGGCCCAAACCATCGCCAGCGCCCTGAACAGCACGCTGGGGCAGGACAACGCGTGGCAACCCGTGACGTCGATGTTCATTGTCGACCGGGTCGAGGAGGTGGCCTATTACCAGGATCTGGCACAAGACCGCAACCCGCTGCTCAACCAGGTCTCGCTCAAGCGCCAGCTGGCCGAAGAGGGCGTGCGCGCCCAGCGCGCCGACTTCCTGCCGCAGGTGGCGGCCATCGGCGGCGGTTCGTTCTACAACTACCAGGTCGCAGGGCTCGTACCCCGCTGGGCGGTGGGCGTGGGGGTCAACATCAAGATCTTCGACGGCCTGAACCGCGAGTATAAATATTCGGCGGCCAAGCAGACCGTACGCCGGGTCGGCGCATTGCAGAACAAGGCCGGCAAGGACATCTCGGTTCTGGTGGAGAAACTCTACAACCAGATGATGAACTACCGCAACCAGATGACCTCGATCGACGCCTCGCTCGCCTTCGCCGAGGAGTACCTCCGCATGAAGAACGCTGCCTTCCTCGAAGGCATGAGCTCGTCGACCGACCTGATCGATGCCGAACTGAACCTCGCGGGCGTGCGCACCGAACGCCTCCAGGCGGCTTACAATTTCGACCTGCTGCTGGCGCAACTGCTCGAAGCCGCGGGCATCAGCGACGAATTTTCGGCGTATGCCCGCCGCGCCGACGCCCGGCCGATCCTGTTCGATAAAAAGTAAAAAATATAGAATCCTATGAAGCGAAGCAACATTATCGGAATCATCGCGGCCGCAGTGGTCATCATCGTCTCGGTCGTACTGATCAGTTGGTACCTCCGGAAAACGACCCCGATGCTGATACAGGGCACGGTGGAGTGCACGACCTACAAAGCCTCGTCGAAAGTCCCGGGGCGCATCGACGACATGAAGATCGCACAGGGCGACCGCGTGGAGAAGGGGCAGCTGCTCTACACGCTCTCGACCCCCGAGCTGGAGGCCAAACTCCAGCAGGCCGAGGCCGTGAAGAGCGCCGCCTCGGCACTCGACCAGGCAGCCTTGGCAGGCGCACGCATCCAGCAGATCGAAGCCGCCCTGAACATGTGGGAGAAGGCGCAGGCCGGGCTGGAACTGGCGCGCAAGACCTACGACCGCGTGAAGAACCTCTACGATCAGGGCGTAGTCCCCGAGCAGAAGCTGGACGAGGCGTCGGCCAACTACAAGGCGATGGAAGCCACGGCACTGGCCGCCAAGGCGCAGTACGACCTGGCGTCGGACGGAGCCCGTAAGGAGGACAAGGAGGCCGCTGCGGCACGTGTCCGCCAGGCCGAAGGAGCCGTGAGCGAGGTCGAATCCTACATCGGCGACGCGATGGTCTATGCGCCCGTGACGGGCGAGGTTTCGACCATCATCGCCGAGCAGGGCGAACTGGTGGGCAGCGGCTATCCCGTGGTGGCCATCCTCGACCTGACCGACCTGTGGGTGACCTTCAACATCAAGGAGACCCTGCTCCCGGGGATCGGCGTCGGCACCCGCATGAGCGGCTATGTCCCGGCGCTGGACTACGACGTCGAGTTCGAGGTGACCTACATCTCCGCACAGGCCGACTTCGCGACATGGGCGGCGACGCGTACGCAGGGAGGGTTCGACATCCGCACCTTCGCCATCAAGGCCCGGCCGGTGTCGCATGTGGAGAATATGCGCCCGGGCATGAGCGTAATCGTGGACTGGGACGAAATCCGGAAATAGGAGGGGACGATGCCGGGATTCCTGCATAATACCTACGCCGTCCTGCGGCGCGAGCTTGTGCGGCTGACGCACCAGCCGATGTATTTCGTGCTGATGCTCGTGCTGCCCGTGGTGTCGTTCGCATTCTTCGCGCTGCTGTTCAACAAGGGCGTGGCCCGCGACATCCCGATCGCCGTGCTGGACGATGACCACACGTCGCTCTCGCGCAAGGTCACGCAGATGATCGACGCGACCCCGACGGCCCTGGTCGCCTACGAAATCCAGGACATGGACGAAGGCGAGCGGCTGATGCGCGAAGGGAAGGTCATGGCCATCGTGCAGATCCCGTCGTTCTTCGAGAAGAATATCCTGAGCAACAGCCAGACGCACATCGAGAATTACGTTTCGGGGACGAACATCACGGTCAACGGACTGCTGTCGAAAGACATCCAGACCGCCGTGACGACCTTTTCGGGCGGCATCCAGATCCAGCTGCTCACCAAACAGGGACTCACCGAGCTGCAGGCCATGGCGCAGCTGATGCCCGTGCGGTTCAACAAGCACGTATTGTTCAATCCCTATATCAATTACGGCTATTACCTCTCGCCGAGCTTCATGCCCATGATGCTGCTCATCTTCGTGGTCATGGTGACCGTCTTCACCATCGGCACCGAACTCAAGCACGCCACCGCGCGCGAGTGGATCGACACGGCGAACGGTTCGGTAGGGGCGGCCCTCACGGGGAAAATACTGCCTGTGACGGTCATCATGTTCCTCATGTCGCTGGTGATGCTGCTCATCATCTTCAAGGTCGTGGGCGTGCCGCTCAACGGCAGCCTGACGGTCATACTCCTCGGCACGCTGCTCTTCATCCTGAGCTACCAGGCCATCGCGGTGTTCATCGTGTCGCTGCTCTCGAACCTGCGCCTGTCGCTCTCGATCGGCGGCGGGTACTCGGTACTGGCCTTCACCTTCTCGGGCCTCACGTTCCCGGTCATGGCCATGTGGCCCGCCATGCGGTACCTGAGCAAGCTGTTCCCGTTCACCTACTACACCGACATCTTCGTCGACCAGATGCTGCGGGGCGCCCCGGTCGCCTGTTCGCTGCCCGACATGGGCTATATGTCGCTTTTCATCGTCTTACCGCTCCTGTGCCTGCCGCGCCTGCGGACGATCTGCACGGAGGAAAAATACTGGGGGAGGTTATAACATGGGCAGGTTCATACATCAGATCACATCCTACCGGCAGCAGATGCTGTCGGTCATGCGCAATGAATTCCGCTCGATATTCACCGACGCAGGCGTCGTCCTCATCCTGGTACTCGCGCTGATCATCTACGCCACGGTCTACTCGATGGCCTACGGCGCACAGGTGCTGCGCAACGTGCCGATCGGCGTGGTGGACGAGTGCCGCACACCGACCAGCCGCAGCCTCGCAGCGACGTTCAACGCCGGGCCGAATACGTACGTGGCCTACAACCCGACGAACATGGAGGAGGCCAAGGAGCTCTTCTTCAACCGCAAAATATACGGCGTGGTCTATATACCGTCGGACTACGAGGAAAAAATGCTCGGGGGCTCGCAGGCCAACGTGGCGATCTACGTCGACGCCAGCTACTTCCTGATGTACCGCCAGGCGTTCCAGGAACTGGTGACCTCGATCGGCAGCACGGGCGCGATGGTCGAGTTCCAGCGCCTGATCGCCAAGGGGGCGGATATCCCGCAGGCACAGGCCACGACGCAGCCCGTAATCTACCAGTCGCACAACCTGTTCAACCCCTACCTGGGATACGGTACCTTCGTCATGC
Organism: Alistipes sp. CAG:29; assembly: GCF_000435435.1. Classification (NCBI taxonomy): domain Bacteria; kingdom Pseudomonadati; phylum Bacteroidota; class Bacteroidia; order Bacteroidales; family Rikenellaceae; genus Alistipes; species Alistipes sp. CAG:29. The sequence goes on from NZ_FR893504.1 coordinate 15,222, forward strand.
CGGCAATCATCATGGTCATCATCCAGCAGACGCTGCTCATCGGCATCGGCATGATCGGCGGCACGTGGCGCGAATTCGGGCTTTACCGCAAACTCTGCCCGCCCGACCGCAAACGCATGTCCACGCTGCCCATCGTTCTGGGCAAGGCCACCGTCTACGGGCTGATCTACGCCGTGACGACCTTCTATATCCTCGGATTGCACTACCGGCTGTTCCATTACCCGATGAACGGCGCCACGGGCACCGTCGTGGTCTTCATGCTGGCATACTTGGCCGCCTGCATCTTCCTCGGCATCGCCATCTCGACGCTGTTCCGCTACCGCGAGAATTCGCTGCTGCTGTTGTTGTGGACGTCGATCCCGCTGCTGATGCTCAGCGGCGTGTCGTACCCCCGCGAGGGTATTCCCGACTGGCTGTTCAACTTCGGGCAGCTGTTCCCCAGCAGCCACGGTGTCGACGGCTTCATCCGCATCCAGAGCATGGGCGCATCGCTCGGCGAGGTACTGCCCGAAATCCGGATGCTCTGCATCCTTACGCTCATCTACGGCGGGCTGGCCTGCATCGGCATTCACCAGGTGATCGGCCGCGAACAGCGCGAACGCCTCGCGCAGAGGATGAACGACAAAGAAGAGTACTGATTTTTCGCCGCAACCGAAAAGTCGGGACAGACATGAAAAACCGGGGTGAATACCCCGGTTTTTCATATTTTTTTATACCCGCCATTGCTTGCGAACGACGGAATTTATATTACCTTTAGACTGAAACCCCAAATATCTTGCAAAATGATTCCGAAGTGGCTTTATTATCTGCTCAACGTTACGGCCTATCCGTTAGCGATCTATCTTGCAATCTGGCTGTCCAACAACGTTCGTTACGACCCACAAGGCATGGCCGGCGGATACCAAATGTTGTATTATGCAATGGTGGCTGTCGTCATCTGTTTTATCGTCAGCCTATTCGCATCGTACAAACTGGTCGGCAGCTGCTGGCCTGCAGTGATCGTTCTCATCGGATTTATCGTCATGCTTTTTCTGTGGTACAGCATCATGACGAGCTGATTTACCGAGGGCCGTGGAACATTCCCGGAGGAGGGCCGCCCGGGCCGCCGGGCCCCATGCGGCGCGATCCCGAAGGTTGTGCCACGCCGTCGTAATCCTTGATGTTTTTCGACCCCTTCTTGCCGAACCGGCGCAGGTTGTAGGTGAACTGCACCATATAGTAGCGGCCGATCACGCTGTTGGTCGAATTCTGCGTCCACCCCGAGCCCGTCGAACGGGCGAAGGCCTTGTTCTGGTTGAAGATGTCGTTCACGCCGACCATGATCTCGCCGCGCTTGTTCTTGAAGACCTTTTTGCCGATCCAGGCGTTGCACAGCAGGTAGGAATCGTCGTAATCGTTCGTAAAACCGATGTACTGCGTATAGGCCACGCTGCCCGTGAAGGTAAAGCCCAGCGGGAAGACGAACTTCATGTTGCCCTGCGCCGTATGGTTGAAATAACGGTTCTTGGAACCCGATTCGCCCAGCGAGTTGGTCGCCTCATTATAGGTACCGGCCCACGAAAGGGTGAAGTCCACGTTCTCCGAAATGTTGCTGCCCAGTACCGTGCGGAAGTCGTAGCCGATATTCTTGGTGTCGTTGCGCTCGCCGCCCGTGATGAACCCGTCGCTGTCGACCACACCGCCCAGCATGCTCGGGGTCTTGGTGAAATTGACGCCCGCCATCACGTTGAAGTTACTCTTCAGGAACCCGATGGGGAACCCGTAGCTCAGGTGCGTGCGCAGGTTCCAGTAACCGTCGAGGTTGACGGGGGTGGAGTAGTAGTTGGGGGTGTACTGCTCGCCGCCGAGGGTGATCGTACCGGGGTTCGACACCAGGTGGTTGGCGTTGTAATCCGACGTATTCTGCATCGAGAACATCCACATGAACGTCCGTCCCTTCTCCACGTTGGAGTTCGTATAGTGGAAATTGACCCGGTGGCTGTACGACGGGTTCAGGTTGGGGTTACCCTTGGTGATGTTCTGCGCGTCCGACACGTCGGCCACGTTCTGGAGGTCGGTGATCGAGGGGTTGTCGGTATAGGACGAGACGAACAGGCGCAGCGAATTCTCGCGGTTGATGTTCAGCTGCCCCATCATGAAATAGGTCACGTCGTTATACGAATGCTTGATCTTGTCGGCGGCGTCGCGTACGATCTGCCCGTCGAGCGTGGCATGCTGGTAATAGACGTTCGCCACGAACGTGTTGCGCTCCTTCGAATAACGGAAGCCGGGACCGGCGCTCTGCGTCAGGTAACCGCTCTTGTAAGAGTTGGAAAGCGCCCCGTCGGGGAGAAGCCCTGCGACCGAATAGTCCGGCCCGGTTATGAACGACCTCTTGTCGCGCTCCTGATAATCGTAGCGGATACGGTACTGCACGCTCACCTGGGCATATTTGGCCACAGGTTCCGTATAGGTGAACTGCCCGCGCAGGCCGTAGCTGTTCGAGGGGGCGAGGTTGCGCAGGTAACGCAGACGGGTATAGCCCGTCGTGTCCCAGCCCCACGGGCCGTCGGCTCCGTCGGGGCGGACGGACGAAATCGGCAGGACGTTCGAGAAGGAATTCGAGTTGTTGGTATTGTCCGAATAATTCACATTGCCGTCGAGGGTGATCGTACGGCCGTCCTTGCCGAGCTTGGCACGGTAGACGGCGCTCGTGCGCAGGTTGTAACCGTGGCGCAGGCCGTCGTTGAAATTCTCGGTGCGGCTGTAACCGCTCTGGCCGAACTGCCAGCCCTGCGTCGTGCTCAGGGGGTCGTTGGACTGGTAGCTGAAACTGGGGCGCACCATCAGATTCTGGTTGTCGGAGATCTTCCACTCTAGGCGGGCGTTGAAACGGTGGTTGTAGGCCTCCGTATTCGAATAGCCGCGCGTCGCGAGGGTGTCCACCGGCATGGGGGATTCATACCACTTGTCCACCGTGGACTGGTTCTTCGTATCGGTATTGTTGAAGAAATAGCTGCCCTGGAACGACACCTGGTCGCGTTTGCCCCATGTGTCGGAGTAGTTGACGCCGATGGCGTTCACCGACGCCACGCCGCTCTGCGGGCGCACCATGTACTGTCCGACACCGCCGCGGCGGCCGCCGCCGGAACCCGATACGCCGAGGATGTCCTCGAACGAGAAATTCTGCTGGTTGATATTATTGAACAGGCCGATGACCGACACGCGGCTGTCGCCGCTGAAGATATTGGCATTACCGCCTATGACATATTTGTTTTTGGCCTCAGTCTTGGTATCGGCATCGTAACCGTAACCGGCATACAGTTTACCGAACTGTCCCTGCCGCATGTTGGCATGGGTGACGATGTTGAGCGCCTTATAACCCTCGCCGTCGTCCATGCCCGAGAATTCGGCGGCGTCGCTCAGTTTGTTGTAGACCTCGATGCGGTCGACAGCCTGTGCCGGCAGCGACTTGATGGCCGTCGTCACGTCCTCGCCGAAAAATTCCTTGCCGTCGACGAAAATCTTTTTAACCGACTCGCCCTGTGCCTCGACCGTACCGTCGCTCACGGTGATGCCCGGCATCTTCTTGAGCAGGCCTTCGACGTCGGCATCGTCGGTGACCTTGAACGCCCCGGCGTTATAGCTTACCGTATCGCCCTTCTGGGAGGTACGGAGCGCCTTGGCCTCCTTGACGACGGTTTCGATCTGCACGCCCGGCCTGAGTTCGATCTTGCCGATGTCCTGTTTGGCGGCCGAGACCTTGAAGGTGGTTTCCGCGCTGTTGTAGCCCAGGAAAGAGACTACGAGTTTATATTCGCCGTATGCGAGCGAAGGGATCGACACGGCGCCCTTGAAGCCCGAAGTGGAGTACTGTTTCTTGTCGGGGGCGCCTGCCGGGGAAAATTCCAGCACGGCACCCGCGACCGTTTCGCCGGTCTCGGCATCGACCACCGTACCCGTGACCGTCCCCTTCTGGGCAAAGGCGGCGACGGCGAAAAGCGTAAATAAGGTTGAGAGTAGCAGTCGTTTCATCTTCAGATTATATAGATACGTTTATTTTTTGCGCTTGCGAAGATAACTTTTTTATGGCAGACTTCCCCTCTGCCGCGGGTGAATCGACAAAAAAGGGGTGCCAGTCGACCAACCGACACCCCGGCTGTGACAAGCCGTTCGATGACCTAACCTCACTTCCTGCCCTTTGCGGGACGGGGCTTGTCACATTTCCTGCCTTCCTTGCAGGCGCATCCCTTTCCATCCTTCATCTGCGGGCCGGGCCTCATACCGGGCTTCGGGCCCTGCATCTGCTTCCACTGCTCGAACTGCTCGGGCGTAAGGATCTTTTGCATCTTCTCGGCCTGGGCCTTGCGGGCGGCGCGCATCCGCTCGTGCTGCGCCTGCATATCCTTTACCTCCTGCAGGTTGAGTTCGTAGAGCTGCTTCGACTGATCCTCGTTGAGGTTCAGCTTTTCGACCATGCGGTCGGTCTTGCGCTGGGCCATCTGCTCGGCCGTGGGGCGTTCCTTTGTCCTCGGAGCACGCCGATCCTGCGCAAAAGCGCTCGTTCCCGCCAACAGGCAAAGGGTCATTGCAACCGCAAAAATTCTCTTTTTCATAGCATTAAGATTTTTGTTATCCGTTCGCCGAAACACCTTCGGCTCGCAGTACTGATGCAAAGGTAAAGCCAAACCGGCACGGCGGTGCCGACCCGGGGGCCAAACGACTGAAAGGCAGGGTGAACCGACTATTCGGCGGGTTGAACGGAGGTGAGCCAGGCCTTGAATTCGGGGACGCGGGCCTTGGAAATGACAATGCGTTCGGGGGTCTCGACCGTCAGGTGGAGCGCCAGGCGGCTGCCGAACCACACGGCGATCTCCTTCACGGCGCGGCGCGCCACGATGAACTGGCGGTTGGCGCGGAAGAAATCCGCTTCGGGCAGGATGGCCTGCAGGGTTTCGAGCGTCTTGTCGAGGGGGTAGGAAACGCCCTCGTAGGTACAGGCGGTGACTTTCTCGTTGCTGGTATAGCAATAGGCGATCTGCTCGCGCCGGAGCGGGATGATCCGGTCGCGGACATGCACCAGGAAAGCCTGCTCGTGCCGTGCCGCAGCCATCGTCCGCACCCGGAAGCCGTAATCGCGGCGTTCGCCCTTGGACAGGCGTTCCAGCTTGCCCAGCGCACGCTGCACGTCGGCGCTGTTGATCGGCTTGAGCAGGTAGTCGATGCTGTTGACCCTGAAGGCTTCGAGCGCATACTGGTCATAGGCCGTCGTGAAGACCACGGGGGCGGTAACCTCCACGGCGTCGAAGATGCGGAACGAATCGCCATCGGCCAGGTGGATGTCCATGAACAACAGGTCGGGCTGGGGGTTCGCACGCAGCCATTCGACACTCTCCTCGACGCTTTCGAGCGTCCCGATGACCTCCACGCCGGGAGCCACCTGTTTCAGGATAGCCTCCAGGTTCAGCGCGGCGGCGGTTTCGTCCTCGATAATCAGGGCCTTCATCCGATGGCGGGTTTTTGCAGCGGCATGCGCACGACGAACTCCTTGTCGGTGTCGATGATCTCGATGTCGCGGCCCGTAATCAGGTGCCAGCGGTTGCGCAGGTTTTCCAGTCCGATGCCCGTCGACGGTTCGGGTTCGATCTTCGGCACCTTGGGATTGGCGACCACCAGCCACCCCTGCTCGGTGCGGATCGAGATATGGAACGGCTTGCTGCGGGTTATGGTATTGTGTTTGACGGCGTTGCCGATCAGCGGCTGCAACGACAGCGCCGGGAGCGTCCAGGAGCGGTACTTGTCGTCGACGTCGATGTCGAAGAACAGTTTGTCGGCATAGCGTATTTCGAAGAGGTAGCTGTACGCTTCGATGAATTTCAGTTCCTCGTCGAGCGTCATCAGCGTGCTCTGACCGTTCTGGATGATGTAGCGGAACGTATACGACAGCTGGTCGATGTAGGTCAGCGCCTTGTCGTCGTGCTTCTCGCGCACGAGCATCGCCAGCGAATTGAGCGAATTGAAGAAGAAATGGGGGTTGATCTGCCCGACGAGCATGTTGTAGCGGGTCGTGAGGTTCTCGTTCTTGAGCCGTTCGTTCTCCATGACGACCGCCTGCTGCTTCGAGTTGAGCACGTAGACCCAGCCGTAGAGCATCGACACGGCCACGGCGAACGAACACTTGAGCAGCAGCATGTAGTCGAAGATATGCCCGCTCATGAAATTCAGGACGATCTGCCCCGAATGCCATTCGCGGACAGGGGCGAAGATATAAAGCGCCGCGGCCGCCACGAGGCACCCCATGCAGTGGAGGGCGAAACGCCCCGCCTTGTAATTGCGGCGTGCGGAGGTCAGGATCGAGAGCATGATGAACGATACGACCAGGTAGTAGATCAACTGCAACGTCAGCTCCGAAGTCCTCGACGGCCGGTTGTAAAGCGTGCTGTAATCGAACTCCTCGCCGTTGCGCATGCGCAGTTCGTTCATCACCGGATGGGCGCCGTAACGGCGCGGGGCGACCACGTCGACCACCAGCCGGTCGCCGTCCGAAAGATCCATCCGGCGAATGCGCTGCATCGGCACGTAGACGCTGTCGCGGTTCCCGTAGACGATGTACCCGTGGCCGTCGGGGCTGACATGCAGCACCCCTTCCTCGCCGCGTGTGACGACGCTCGCCCGCGCCGGCCGCGGCTGTCCTTCGCCCTTTTGCTCGACGATCAGCAACAGCACATAGGAAAAGTTGACCACCAGGCTGATGGCCAGCGCAACCAGCAGGTTGAGCATCAGGTCGGAATATTTCGATTGCAGGTTCATCGCATCTCCTTACGCCCCGACGGGGTCATTCATCCTCCTTGAACCACGAGGCGTAGAGCATGTAATCGTGCGCCGTGCGGCGGATGATCTCCTCGCGCTGCTCGGGCGTCACCTCCTTGACCTTCTTGGCCGGGACACCCGCATAGACCGAATTGGGTTCCAGCTTGGCGTTCGACAGCACCAGCGCGTTGGCCGCGATGATGCAGCCCGAAGGGATAACGGCGTTGTCGAGCAGGGTAGCGCCCATGCCGATCAGGCAGTTGTCGCCGATGACAGCGCCGTGGACGATGGCGTTGTGGCCGACCGACACGTCGTTGCCGATGATGGTCTGCGACGGGTGTTTGGCCTTGTCGTAAATCGTATGTAGCACGACGCCGTCCTGGATGTTCGTACGGTCGCCGATGACGATTTTGTTCACGTCGCCGCGCAGCACGGCGTTGTACCAGATGGAGCAGTCGCGGCCGATGGTCACGTCGCCCAGGATGACGGCCGTCTCGGCCAGGAACGTATTTTCTCCGATCACGGGGGTGCGCCCCCGCACTTCTTTAATCAATGCCATAATTCCGTAATAAAATTTCTTAGTTTCACATGTATATTTCCCTGCATGACCCGCCACCGTACGGTGGTGCCCCGGACATGGAAAGCGCTGCCGGAAGGCAATCTTTTATTCGCCTTTTTTGGCTTCCTGCCACAGGGCCTCCATCTCGCCGAGCGAAAGGTCGTGCAGCGAATTCCCTTGTGCGGCAGCCTGTTCCTCCATGTAATTGAAGCGGCGGATGAACTTCTTGTTCGTACGCTCCAACGCAGATTCGGGATCGACGCCGTAGAGCCGCGCAGCGTTGACCAGCGCAAAGAACAAGTCGCCGAACTCGGCTTCGAGGTTCGCCTTGTCGCCCGAGCGCATCTCGGCCTCGACTTCGGCGGTCTCCTCCTTCACCTTGTCCCACACATCCTCGCGCTTCTGCCAGTCGAAGCCCGTCGCCGCGGCCTTCTCGCCTACGCGGAATGCCTTGACCAGCGCCGGCAGCGAGCGGGGAACGCCGCCCAGCGTACCGCTCTTGCGGTTCTTTTTGCGGAGCTTGAGTGCCTCCCAATTCTCCTTCACCTGGTCGGGCGTATTGGCATGAATGTCGCCGTAAACGTGCGGATGGCGGTATACCAGTTTGTCGCACAAGGCGTTGGCCACATCCGCATAGTCGAACGCCCCGGCTTCCTCACCCAGCTTGGAGTAGAACACCACATGCAGCAGCAGGTCGCCCAGCTCCTCCTTGATCCCCTCCATATTGTGGTCGGTGATGGCATCGGCCAGTTCATACGTCTCCTCGATCGTATTGCTCCGCAACGAGTCGAACGTCTGCTCGCGATCCCACGGGCACTCGCGGCGCAGCGTGGTCATCACGTCGAGCAGGCGGGCCGTAGCCTCCAATCGTTTATCTTCCATTATCCGGTTTGTTTTTTCCGCCGTCATGCAGGGCGCAAACTGCCCGAGGCGCCGGGTCGCCCGGCCGCAGCAGCATGCAGCCTGCACGGCCGCAATTTATCCCCTGCAAAGTTAGCACATTCGGCGGAAAATAGTAACTTTGCATCGAACAAAATTCCGCAACCTCATGAAACTACGCTACCTCGCGTCCATCCTGGGCGCCCTTTGTAGCCTCCTTCACGCCCATGCGCAGCCGCTTCCGGCGCGCCAGACGACCCTTCCCGGCACATACCGCATATCGGTCGGCACGCAGCTCAGCTACGAGACGCCGCTCGCGCCGCTGGCCGACTACCTGCGCGAATATATCAACGTCGGAAAGGCCAGCGACAGTATGTCGGCCGACGATGCGATCGTGCTCACGACAGACCCGACGCTCGGCCGCGAGGCCTACACGCTGGCCGTGAAGCCGCAGCGGATCGAGATCACGGGAGGCGACTACGGCGGCGTCTTCAACGGCATCCAGGCGCTGCTGCGGCTGTTGCCGCCCGAGGTCTACGCCAAGGCGTGCCCGCTGCCCGTCGAAGTCGCCTGCACGCGGATCGACGACGCCCCGCGCTTCGCGTACCGGGGCATGATGCTGGACGTGGCCCGCACTTGGATCGGAGTGGATGGAGTAAAGCGTTACATAGACCTGCTTTCCTACCACGGGATCAATAAATTACACCTCCACCTGTCGGACGACGAAGGGTGGCGGATCGAGATCAGGTCACACCCCGAGCTGACCGAAATCGGCGGCTTCCGCGGCGGTGACTCGCCCGTACGCCCCGTCTACGGGAAATGGGACGAGAAATACGGCGGCTTCTACACACAGGACGAAATGCGCGGGCTGATCCGCTATGCCGCCGTGCGCAACATCGAAATTATCCCCGAGATCGACCTGCCCGGGCACAGCCGCAACATCGCCTCGGTACACCCTGAAATCCGCTGCAATTACCCGCCCGACACGCTGTCGACCAACGGCTACGACTACCGTTCGGCATGGTGCGTGGCACGCGAGGAGAACTACGCGCTGCTCGCGGACATCCTGGGCGAACTCTGCGCGCTGTTCCCCTCGGAATACATCCACGTGGGCGGCGACGAGGTCGACATGACCCAATGGAAGCGCTGCCCCGACTGCCAGGCGCTGATGCGGCAGCGGGGCATGGCAGACCCGCACCAACTGGAAGACCTCTTCATGCAACGCATGGCGGCGATCCTCAGCGCCAACGGCAAACGCCCCGCCGTGTGGAACGAAGCGGTGGCGACGGGCGACCTGGCGCACGACAGCCGCGTCTACGGCTGGCAGAGCGTCAAGGCATGCCTCGACGCCACGGCCAAGGGATACGAGACCGTAGTGATGCCGGGCGAATATTTCTATTTCGACATGCGCCAGACCCCGCACGAGGACGGGCACGACTGGGCGGCGATCTTCGACGCGAAAAAGGTCTTCGGGTTCGACTTCACGGACAAGGGGTTCAGCCCGGAGCAGATGCGCAACGTCGTCGGGTTGCAGGCGGCGTTCTTCAGCGAAGCCTACGTCTCGCACGAGCCCGAGAAGCCCGACTACCTCGACTACATGTGTTTCCCGCGTATCTGCGCACTCGCCCGCATCGCGTGGCGCGGCAACGGCGAAGGCTGGGACGCCTATTACAAAGGGCTCGTGGAGAAGCATTACGACCGCATGGCAGCCATGGGCATCCGTTTCCGGCTCTTCCCGCCGAAAGTGAGCTATAAGGATGGCGCATTCACCGTGACGGCCGACGACGGGTCGGAGATATACTACACGGAAGGCGACGCGCCCGAAGAACACCGTTATACCCGTCCCGTCAAGACCGGCAAACCGCACCTGTACCGCTTCTTCACCCGCTACAAAACGGGGCGCAGCCCCTATGTCGCCGACAAATCCTACTACCGCACGCTCGCACCCGCCGTGGCCATCACCACCTCGATGGGCGAGAGCAGGCAGTTCCCCCTTGCCAATGCCGCGGGTTACAAGGGGCTTTCGCGGACAGCGCGCGCCTGCCGGCAGCAGGACTGGGTGCTCTACACCTTCGAGCAGCCGGTGAAATGCCGCGAAATGTACCTCCAGACCGGAAACCGCCAGCTGCCGAAGACCATCATAACCACAGGTTATGCCGAGGTGTCGTACGACGGTGCGACGTATGAGCGGGCGGGCGACCTCGAAAAGGGAAGCATCACCCTGAAGCCGGGGCGCGCGGTGAAAGCCGTGCGGATCGTCTCGACCTGCGACGACAACGGCACGCCCTATGTGACGATCCAGCCGCCGCAGATCAAGCCGGTGCTGTAACGGCGGCCTGCTCCGGCCAGCAACGGCGCATCGGCGCGGCAGGACTGCGGCACATGGATGAAAAGGTTGCGAGCAGGATGCCTTCGGGCCATCGGCGGACGGACGGCACGGGCGGAAGCAATCTTCACACGGATCGGCCCTCAGACGGGAGGGCGGGAAGCGATTTTACGGCAAAGCAGAAGAACAGGCACTGCGCCAGGTAGTAGGGAACCATCACGACGTAGGTGCGCCCGGGAACGGCCCCGATGAAACGGCTCCAGGCTATCACGCCGTCGGAAAAAACGAACAGCAGGGCCGCGAAGCGGAACCATGCGGCATACGCCCCGCGATACCGGAGCACGCTGTAAAGCATCCCGGCGATGACCGCACCGTAAACGGCGACGCCGATCCGTTCGGCCGGATCCAAGACCCGGGGCACGACCCCGGCGAAGAGCAACGCGAGCAACGCCGCGGGAAGCAGCCATGCGGCAGGACGGGCAGGAAGTCCCCCGGCGCAGAGGAAATAGCGGATATAGGCACCGTGGGCCAGCGCGAAAAACAGCATCTGCGGAATGAACAGACCCTTCGCACCCGCCGCATCGCCCAGGGCAGACAAGAGGAGTGCAGCCCCGACCGGAAGCAACGTTTTCCGCCGGAGGCAGAAAACCGCCACAGCCAGCAAAAGCACCGGATAGGCCACCTTGTACGGAAGAGCCGCCGCCTTGGTGAAGAACAGGGCGGCGCCTGCGGCAAAAAGCAGGGTAGTCAGGGCCAATATGCGGGAAGTCCGATGCATCGTTTCAGGAAAAATCATTTCAGGAAAAAAGCCGCCCGTCAGAAAACTGGCAGGCGGCTTCGGTTCTTATCCGTCACGACGGGTCATGCACGGACATGGGCGCCGCACTGGCGCTCGAACTGCGCCGTGAGGTTCTGCATGGCCCGTTCGATGGCCTTTTCGTCCAACGTGCGGGTCTTGTCCTCGAGGATAAAGCTCAGGGCATAGGATTTCTTGCCTTCGGGCAGCTTGTCGCCCTCGTAGACGTCGAACAGCGAAACGCTCTTGAGTAACTTGCGCTCCGTAGCGAACGCCACGTCGCGCAGCGCCGAGAAGGTCACCTGCTTGTCCACGAGCAGCGCCAGGTCGCGCTTCACCTCGGGGAACTTCGACAGCTCCTCGGCCACGATCCGGTGCTTTTTGGTCGATTTGACAAGCGCCTCGAAGTTCATCTCCAGATAGAAGACATCCTGTTTGACGTCGAGTTTGCGGCGGATATTCCGGCTGACCGTACCGATCTGCAACAGCTCCCTGCCGTTGAGCGCCATCGTGAGCGCCTCGCCGAAGAGGTCGCTTTGCAGCGTTTCGGTCTTGAGCGCATAGATGTCGATGCCGAAGCGGCGCAGCAGTTTTTCGGCCACGGCGCGCAGCGTGAAGAACGATGCGGCCTGCGGCTGCACGTTCCACGAAGCGGGCACGGCGATGCCCGTCACGGCGATGGCCAGGCGGTACTCTTCGGAATAGGCTGCCAGGGGGTTTTCGTCCGCACGTTTGGCCTCGTCGTAGAAATAGCAGTTGCCGAACTCGTAGAGTTTCAGGTCGCCGTTGCGGCGGTTGGCGTTGAGCTGCACGGCTTCCAGCATGTTGAACAGCAGCGTCTGGCGCATGACGCTGAGGTCGGCGCTCAGCGGGTTGAGGATACGCACGCAGTTTTCCGCCCGGTAGCTCTCCAACCCTTCGTAATAGGCCGCCCTGGTCAGCGAGTTGGACATGATCTCCGTAAAGCCGTTGGCCGATAGGTAGTCGGCGGCGAGGTTCATCAGGCGGTTGCGGTCGGGTTTGGGCGCATAGGAAAGCGTCGAACGGACGCGCGAGGGTATTTCGACGTTGTTGTAGCCGTAAATGCGCAGGATGTCCTCGATGAGGTCGGCCTCGCGCTGCACGTCGACCCGGTAGGGCGGCACGGCCACGCTCAGCACGCCGTCCTTCTCGTCCAGCACCTTCACTTCGAGCGCCGCCAGGATCGCACGGACGGTCTCTTCGGGGATATGCTTGCCGATCAGCGCGTCGATGCGGGCGAACGAGACGTCGAAGCGGAAATCTTCGATCGGCGCGGGGTAGATGTCGGTGATGTCGCTCGAAATCTCGCCCCCGGCCAGCTCCTTCATCAGCAGGGCGGCACGCTTGGCGGCATAGACCTGCATATTGGGATCGACACCGCGCTCGAAACGGAACGACGAATCGGTGTTCAGGCCGAAGCGCTTGGCGGTTTTGCGCACCCACACGGGGTTGAAATAGGCGCTCTCGATGAACACGTCGGTCGTGGTGTCGCTGATGCCCGAATCCAGGCCGCCGAAGACGCCGGCGATGCACATCGGACGCTCGGCCGAGCAGATCATCAGGTCGTCCGCCGTGAGCTTGCGCTCCACGCCGTCCAAAGTCACGAAGGGCGTACCTTCGGCGCAGGTGCGCACGACGACCTCGCGGCCCTCGATCTTCGCCGCGTCGAACGCGTGCAGAGGTTGTCCCAGTTCGAAAAGCACGAAATTGGTGATGTCCACCAGGTTGTTCTTGGGGTTGATGCCCGCGGCACGCAGGCAGTTCTGCATCCACTCGGGCGAGGGGGCTATCTTGCAGTTTTTCACGGTCACGCCCGCATAGCGGGGCGCCGCCTCGTGGTTCTCGACGCGGATTTTCACGCCGAGGTCGTGGTTGTCCGGGGCGAAAGCCGACACGTCGGGCATCTTCACCGAAACATCTTCCCCCCGGCTGCGCAGATAGGCCGCCAGGTCGCGCGCCACGCCGATGTGCGACGCGGCATCCACACGGTTGGGCGTGAGCCCCACCTCGATCAGGTAGTCGTCCTCGATGCGGAGGTAGTCCCTGGCCGTCGTACCCGCCACGGCATCGGCGGGAAGCTCCATGATCCCGTCGTGCGAGGCTCCGATGCCCAGTTCGTCCTCGGCACAAAGCATGCCGAGCGATTCCACGCCGCGGATCTTGCTGCGCTTGATCTTGAATTCCTCGTCGCCGCCGCCGGGGTAGAGCACCGTGCCCACCGTCGCGCAAAGCACTTTCAGCCCCGCGCGGCAGTTGGGGGCGCCGCAGACGATCTGCAGCGGTTCGCCCGTGCCGACGTCGACCGTGGTGACATGCAGGTGGTCGGAATCGGGATGCTCCTCGCAGGTGAGCACCTCGCCCACCACCACGCCCGCAAGGCCGCCCTTGATGGTCTCGATCTTCTCGAAGCCCTCGACCTCGAGTCCGATGTCGGTCAGTATCCGGGCGACCTCTTCGGCCCCGAGATCGGTGTCGATGTAGCGTTTGAGCCAGTTATACGAAATATTCATATCGTTGAATTTGAGAATTAGCTAAAATCGAACAAAGATAGTGAAAAATTGTTAATTCCGACCGGATAAACGCATGAAACCCACAGCCGGTAAAAAATTATCCGCCGCCGAGGCCGGCACCATGCACTTCGCGGCATACGGCCCGGAGGACTGCATCCGGCGCTCGGCCGCGGGGCTTCCCTGAGCGTCGCCGGGCAAGGGCACGGGAGCCGCAGCGGCGGGGCAGGGCAGGGGACTGCAGGGAGGACTGCCCCGCCCCGGTTTCCCGCAGGACACGCCCGAATGCGGAATAACTCATATATTTAGGTGTCGAAAATTTATGGCGAAAAATTTGGTTTTACGGTTGCGACCCGTTATATTTGCCAAAACGAAACAGGAATTTATGATCCGGAACTTTAACATACAGGCATGGTGGTGGCGCTCGTTGACTCTCGTGGACAATGAGTGCGGCTCAGTGCGTGTATAGTTGAAAGCATAACGAACACACAAGCCCGTTGTTTACGAGAGAGTAAACAACGGGCTTTTTCTTTTGCATCACATTTTACCGAACACAGAAATAGACAAAAAAAACATGGAAACAAAGAAATTCTGCCTGACCGAGCGTCAGATGCCCACACAATGGTACAACATCGTGGCCGACATGCCCAACAAACCGCTGCCGCCGCTGCATCCCGCGACCAAGCAGCCCGTGACGAAGGAGCAGATGAGCGCCATCTTCGCCGAAGAACTGATCGACCAGGAGATGTCGACGGAGCGTTTCATCGACATCCCCGAAGAGGTGCAGGAGATCTACAAGATATGGCGGCCTTCGCCGCTGGTGCGCGCCACGGGACTGGAAAAAGCCCTCGGCACCCCGGCAAAGATCTATTTCAAGAACGAAAGCGTATCGCCCGCCGGATCGCACAAGCCCAACACCGCCGTGCCGCAGGCCTACTACAACTACAAGCAGGGCATACGCCACCTGACGACCGAAACGGGCGCCGGGCAGTGGGGCGCGGCCATCGCCTTCGCAGCCAAGCATTTCGGGCTCGACGTGCAGGTTTTCATGGTGAAGGTCAGCTACGAACAGAAACCCTACCGGCGGCTGATGATGAACACGTGGGGCGCCGAGTGCATCGCGTCGCCCAGCACAATCACCGCCTCGGGCCGCGCAGCGCTCGAACGCGACCCCGACTGCTCGGGAAGCCTCGGGCTGGCGATCTCGGAGGCCGTGGAGATGGCTCTGCAACACCCGGAGGACACCCGCTACTGCCTGGGCAGCGTGCTGAACCACGTGATCCTGCACCAGACCGTCATCGGGCAGGAGGCGGTCGCACAGATGGAGATGGCCGGCGCCGAGCCGGACGTGGTGATCGGCTGCTTCGGCGGCGGCAGCAATTTCGCAGGACTGGGCTTCCCGTTCCTGCGCAGGAACCTTGTCGAAGGCAGGAATATCCGCATCGTGGCCGTCGAGCCGTCGAGCTGCCCGAAACTCACGCGCGGCACGTTCCAGTACGATTTCGGGGATGTGGCCGGGTTCACGCCGCTGCTGCCGATGTATACGCTCGGGCATGATTTCCAACCGTCGGACATCCATGCGGGCGGCCTGCGCTACCACGGGGCGGGTTCGATCGTGAGCCAGCTGTTGAAGGACGGACTGGTCGAGGCCCGGTCGCTGCCGCAGACCGAGACCCTCGCGGCCGGCATCCTCTTCGCCAAGACCGAGGGGATCATCCCGGCGCCCGAGTCGACCCACGCCATCGCGGCGGCAATTCGCGAGGCGTTGCAGGCCAAGGAGGAGGGAACGCCGCGGACGATCCTGTTCAACCTCTCGGGCAACGGCGTGATCGACCTCTACGCCTACGAGCAGTACCTGGCCGGGGCGCTGCGGGACTACGTGCCGGGCGACGACGAGATCGCAAAGACGGTCAGCCAGTTAAGCAAGATCATCTGACGGGTGGAACCATCCGCGACCGAAAAGGATGCCGGCCTTCGGGCGGGCATCCTTTTTCATTTCCCGAGCCGTCCGTGCCGGGAAACAGTGTTGCCGACGGGGATCGGGAGCCGCTAAAAACGGCGCACATCCGCACCCGAAACGCAGGCTACCGCGACCCGAGCCACAAGAAGACCATGCCGACCAGGATGAGGATGAGATCGACGGCCTTGGCGCGCAGATTCCGTTCGCGGAAGAGCAGGGCGCCGCAGGCGAACGAAACCACGACCGAGCCGCGGCGCACCATCGACACGACGGAGATCATGGCGTCGGGATCGCGCAGGGCCATGAGGTAGGCGAAGTCGGCCAGCGACAAGAATACCGAGATCAGCGGGATGGCCCAGCTCCAGTGGAAAGGCGTGGAGGCGTGCCGCTTCGGCCACCATACCGCGGCGGTCAGGACGGCCATCATGAAGAACTGGTAAAGGTTGTACCAGCTTTGCACGAAGACCGGGTCGAGGCGCGCCATGATATATTTGTCGTACAGCCCGCTGACGGCACCCATGACGGCGGCCAGGGCGATGCAGAGTATCCAGACGTTGTGCGCGAAGTCGACCCCTTCGCGGCGGCTCGAACGGCTCAGCATGAAGAGCGACACGAGTGCCAGTAGGACGCCGGTCCACTGGCAGGCGTTCAGCCGCTCGCCGAAGACGAGCATGGCCCCGACGAGCACCATGACGGGGCGCGTGGCATTGATCGGCCCCACGATGGTGATGGGAAGGTGCTTCATGCCGAAATAGCCGAAGATCCAGGACGTAAGGACGATGACGGATTTGAGCACCACCAGCCCATGGGCATGGAGCGTACCGGGCGACGCCTCCAGCACCGTACCTTCGAACCACCCGAGTCCGCATTCGGCCGAGAGGAGCGCCGGAAGGAAGACGAGTGACGAAAAGAGGGTGTTGAGCAGGAGCACAGGCAGTACGGCATTGCCGGTGAGCGACTTTTTCTTGGCCACGTCGTAGAAACCCAGCAGCGCGGCGGATGTGAATGCAAGGGTCAGCCACATAATGTAAGTTCGGCGGAAATGAGGGTCATGGGATTAGGGGTCGGCAAGGTCGGCAACCCGCAGGGTTTGCATTACGGCGCCTGCGATGTTATCCGAACGGAGAATTCCCCTGAACCACCACCGTTTTCAAATGGCGATTCGGGGGAATGTCCTTCCAACGGTTCCGGTATCGGGAAAAACCGATTATTGAATCTCGTCGCTGTAAACGGCGCCGGGCAGGTCGTGGAGGTTGTAACGCGAAGCCATCGACATGCCGTAGGCTCCGGCCGACTTGATCGTAAGCAGGTCGCCGCGGCGGGTCTTGCGCAGGGTGACGTTCTCGTCGAACACGTCGGTCGATTCGCAGGCCGTGCCCACGATGGTATATTTGTCGCGCGCCTCGTCTTCGGAGGTGATGTTCTCGATGTTGTGGTACGAGCCGTAGAGCGCCGGACGGATCAGCTCGGTCATCGAGGCATCGACGATCACCAGCTTGCGGCCCGTGGCGGTGGTCTTGTTGAAGAGCACCTTCGTAATCAGCTCGCCGCATTCGGCGACGATCGAGCGGCCGAATTCGAAATGCACTTCGCGGTCGCCGACCGAGAGGTGGTTGTGCACGATCGAGAACAGCGAAGCGAAATTGGGGATCGGTTCGTTCTCGGGCACGTCGTAGTTGACGCCCAGGCCGCCGCCCACGTCGACGAAACGGAACGAACACCCCAGCTTTTCGAGGTTCTCGACGATGACGTTGACTTTGTTGCACATGTTCTCGAAGACGTGCAGCTCGCGGATCTGCGACCCGATATGCAGATGCAGGCCTATTATATTGATATACTTGAGCGCGCGGATCTCCTTGGCGTGCTCGAGTACCTCTTCATATGAAATGCCGAACTTACTGTCAGCCTGCCCCGTATCGATGCAGTGGTTGGTCTTGGGGTCAATGTCGGGGTTGATGCGCAGTGCCACGTCGGCCACGCGCCCGGCCTCCCCGGCCAGGGCATCGACCAGCTCCAGCTCCTCGATCGACTCGCAGTTGATGGCCAGGATATCCTGCTCGATGGCGTAGCGCAGCTCCTTGTCGCGCTTGCCCACACCCGCATAGACGATGCCCTTGGGGTCGAAGCCCGCCTCGATGGCCTTGCGGAGCTCGTTGCCGCTGGCACAGTCGATACCCAGCCCGTATTCGCGGATGATCGCCAACAGGTGGTCGTCGTAGTTGGCCTTGATGGCGTAGTGCACCTTGTAACCGTATTTTTTCGACTCGTAGACGACGCTTTCGAGGGTCTGGCGCAGCAACGCCGTATCATAAAGATAGAAGGGGGTTTCGTAGCCCCGGAGCTTTTGTGCAATTTGTCTGCTTAGCATTTTACCTAACTTTTAACCTGTTGAAGTTGCAAATATAAGCGATTTGGTTTATTTGAGCAAATCCACGATCACGCCCGCAGCGAGCGAGAGGCTCGCCAGGCCGTTGAGCGTCCCGAAGGCGATGCCGATATTGCGCTGCCGCACGGGCGTGACGAGCAGGTGTTCGAGCACCAGCAGCCCCGTGAAAACACCCGCCCCGAGCCAAAGCCACACCGAACCGGGGCAGTAGGTCATGAACCAGCCGAGGGCGGCAATGCTCACCGCATGCAGGCCGCAGCTGACGCCCAGCGCCGAACGCGCCGAAAAACACGCGGGGATGGAATGCAGGCCGTGCCGACGGTCGAATTCGGCGTCCTGCAACGCGTAGATGATGTCGAAACCCCCGCACCAGGTCGTCACCAGCAGGGCGAGGATGAACGGTTCGACGACCACGTGCCCGTCGAAGACGACGTGCCCGGCCGCGGCGATAAAAGCCCCGACGGGGGCGATGCCGAGCGAAAGCCCCAGCACGAGGTGCGCCAGCGGCGTGAAGCGCTTGCAATAGCTGTAAACGAGGATGACGGACAACGCCACGGGCGACAGGATGGCCGCAAGGCGGTTGATCGTCGCGGCGGTGGCCACGAACAGCAGGGCATTGACGGCCACGAACCACAGCGCATGCCGCGCCGGGATTTTGCCTGCGGGTATTTCGCGCCCGGCCGTACGCGGGTTCTCGGCGTCGATGCGGCGGTCGGCCCAGCGGTTGAAACCCATGGCGGCATTGCGGGCGAAGACCATGCACAGGATGACCTGCACGAGGACGATGTACGGCCAGCGGGGATTGTGCAGCGGGGCGTAACGGAGCCCGTAGACGAAGCCCACCATGGCAAAGGGCATGGCGAAGACCGTATGGGCGAACTTAACGAGCGAAGCGTATTTCAAAACGGCATTCATGTGCGGAAACGGTATTTGAGACCGCAAAGATAGGAAAAATTCCGCTCCGGCGCATTTGCGGCCCGAGGGCGACCGCACCTTCCGTAAATCCAAAATATTTCGTATATTTGCACACATTTTTATGCGATTTATGAAAAACATCCGCAACTTCTGCATCATAGCCCACATCGACCACGGCAAGAGCACGCTGGCAGACCGCCTGCTCGAAAAAACCAACACCCTGAATCAGCGCGAAATGCAGGCGCAGGTGCTCGACGACATGGATCTCGAACGCGAAAAGGGCATTACGATCAAGAGCCACGCGATACAGATGGAATACACCGCCCGCGACGGGCAGCAATATACGCTCAACCTGATCGACACCCCGGGACACGTTGACTTCTCGTACGAAGTGTCGCGCGCCATCGCCTCGTGCGAAGGCGCGTTGTTGGTCGTCGACGCCACGCAGGGCATTCAGGCGCAGACCATATCGAACCTCTACCTGGCCGTGGGGCACGACCTGGAAATCATCCCCGTGCTGAACAAGATCGATATGGATTCGGCCATGATCGACGAGGTGAAAGACCAGGTGATCGACCTGATCGGCTGCAAGGACGAGGATATCCTGCTGGCCTCGGGCAAGACGGGGCTCGGCGTGGAAGAGGTGCTGGAGGCCATCGTGGGGCGCATACCGGCGCCGCAGGGCGACGAGAACGCCCCGTTGCAGGCGCTGATCTTCGACTCGGTGTTCAACCCCTTCCGCGGCATCATCGCCTATTACCGCGTATTCAACGGCACGCTCCGCAAGGGCGACCACGTGAAGTTCTTCAATACGGGCAGCCAGTACGACGCCGACGAGGTGGGCGTGCTGAAACTCAAGATGCAGCCCCGCACGGAGATCAGGGCGGGCGACGTGGGGTATATCTGCTCGGGCATCAAGACCTCGTCGGACGTCAAGGTGGGCGACACGATCACCTCGGTGACCGCCCCGGCAAAGGAAGCCATCGCGGGCTTCGAGGACGTGAAGCCGATGGTCTTCGCGGGCGTCTACCCCGTGGAGGCCGACCAGTACGAAGATCTGCGCGCCTCGCTCGAAAAACTGCAGCTCAACGACGCCTCGCTGACGTTCGAGCCCGAAAGCTCGCTGGCGCTCGGCTTCGGGTTCCGCTGCGGGTTCCTCGGACTGCTGCACATGGAGATCATCCAGGAGCGGCTCTACCGCGAGTTCGACATGGACGTAATCACCACCGTGCCCAACGTCTCGTACCGCATCACCACGACGCAGGGCGACGTGGTGGAGGTGCACAACCCCTCGGGGCTGCCCGAGGTGACGAAGATCGCCAAAATCGAGGAACCCTATATCCTGGCGCAGATCATCACCAAGGCGGAATTCCTGGGCAACGTCATCAAGCTCTGCATCGACAAGCGCGGCGTGATGAAGAACCAGACCTTCATCACGCAGGATCGCGTGGAGGTGAATTTCGACATGCCCCTCTCGGAGATTGTTTTCGACTTCTACGACAAGCTCAAAAGCATTTCGAAAGGCTATGCCTCGTTCGACTACCACCGCACGGGCTACCAGCCTTCGAAGCTCGTCAAGCTGGACATCCTGCTCAACGGCGAGCCGGTCGACGCGCTCTCGTCGCTGACCTATACCGACCATGCCTATGATTTCGGACGCAAAATGTGCGAGAAACTCAAGGAGCTGATCCCGCGCCAGCAGTTCGACATCGCCATACAGGCCGCGATCGGCGCCAAGATCATCGCCCGCGAAACGGTGAAGGCCGTGCGCAAGGACGTGACGGCCAAGTGTTACGGCGGCGACATATCACGCAAGCGCAAGCTGCTCGAAAAACAGAAGAAAGGCAAGAAACGCATGCGCCAGATAGGCAACGTGGAGGTGCCGCAGTCGGCATTCCTCGCCGTATTGAAAATGGATTAACCGGGAACAGACCATGAAGAAGACCATCATCGACCTTTTCGAGGACTCCGTCGTAAAGTACGGGGCAAAGACATTCGTGCTGGAGAAAAAACACAGGGCATTCGAACCCACGACCTACGCCGAGACCAAGGAGCAGGCGCTCGAGATCGGCGCGGGGCTGGCCGCGGCGGGCATACGCCCCGGGGACAAAGTGGCGATACTCTCGGAGGGGTGCAATGCATGGATCACTTCGGAACTGGGCGTCTTCTATGCCGGGGCGGTCAGCGTGCCGCTGTCGGTGAAACTCGAAGAGTCGAACGACCTGCTGTTCCGTATGCGCCATGCCGAAGTCAGGGCGCTGTTCGTATCGAAATACCAGCTCTCCAAGATCCGGCGCATACGCGCGGAGCTGCCGCAGGTGGAGCATATCATCGTCATCGGGCATATTCCGCTCGAAGCAGGCGAGACGGCGCTCGGGACGCTCCGGCGCATGGGCCGCGACTACCTGGCGGCAAACAGGGAGGAGTTCCTCGCAATCGGCCGTTCGATCCGCAACGACGACTACGCGACGATCACCTACACGTCGGGCACCACGGCCGACCCGAAAGGCGTCGTGCTGACGCACCGCAACTATACGGCCAACGTCGAACAGTCGCTCTCGCGCATCGACATCCCGCCATACTACCGGACGCTCATCATCCTGCCGCTGGACCACTGCTTCGCGCATGTCGTGGGGTTTTATATCATGATCGCATGCGGGGCGACGGTCGCAACCGTGCAGGTGGGCGCCACGCCGATGGAAACGCTGAAGAACATCCCGCAGAACATCCGCGAGGTGCGGCCGCATTTCCTGCTGTCGGTGCCGGCGCTGGCCAAGAATTTCCGCAAGAACATAGAGTCTTCGATCCGCGCCAAGGGGCGTTTCACGGAACGGCTCTTCAATTTCGCGCTCCGCACGGCCTATGTCTACAACAGGGACGGGTACAGCAAGGGACACGGCTGGCGCATAGTGCTCTGGCCGCTGGTAAAACTCTTCGACGCGGCGCTGTTCCGCAAGGTGCGGGAAGCGTTCGGCGGGAGCCTCAGGTTCTTCGTGGGCGGCGGCGCGCTGCTCGACGCGGAGCTGCAGCGGTTCTACTACGCCATCGGTATCCCGATGTTCCAGGGTTACGGCCTCTCGGAAGCGACACCCGTCATCTCGACCAACTCGCCCAAGTACCACTGGCACCGGTTCGGGTCGTCGGGCAAGATACTGATCCCGCTCGACCTGAAGATCGTCGACGAAACGGGACGGGAGCTTCCCCGCGGACAGAAAGGCGAGATCGTGATCCGCGGCGAGAACGTCATGGCCGGATACTGGAAAAACCCCGAGGCGACGGCCGACACCCTGCGCAACGGATGGCTGCACACGGGCGACATGGGGTATGTCTCGGAAGACGATTTCCTCTATGTGCTGGGGCGTTTCAAGAGCCTGCTGATCGCCAGCGACGGCGAGAAATACAGTCCCGAAGGCATGGAAGAGGCGATCGTGGACAAGTCGCCCTACATCGACCAGATCATCGTACACAACAACCAGAGCCCGTTTACGGGCGCCATCGTCGTGCCGAACCGCGAGGCCTTGCGGCGCGAACTGGACAGCCGCGGGGTAGCGGCCGAAAAACGGGCGGAGACCGCGGCGGCGATCCTCGGCGGCGAAATAGACCGTTACCGTGCGGGCGGCATCTTCGGCGGGGAGTTCCCCGAACGGTGGCTGCCGGCGGGGCTGGCGATCGTAGACGAGCCTTTCACCGAACAAAACGGATTGGTAAACAGCACGATGAAGGTCGTACGCAACAAGGTCGAAGAACACTTCCGCGACAGGCTGGAATACCTCTATACACCCGAGGGGCGCGACCTGAAAAATCCGAAAAACCTGGCATCGCTGAAAAAAATTGTCGATTGATGTGAATTTGATACCCGGAAAACTTGAAAAATAAAAAAAAGCGGAGTATATTTGTACTCCGAAATGCGGGAGTAGCTCAGTGGTAGAGCATCAGCTTCCCAAGCTGAGGGTCGCGGGTTCGACCCCCGTTTCCCGCTCAGAAGAGGCCTCAAGGGGTCTCTTTTTTTGTGCACGGCGCCACGGCACAGCATGAGGCTGTCCTGCGAGTAGCCCAAAACAAAAATCCCCCCCCGTCCGCAGCATGTTCGGACGGGGGTGAAGCCGTAAATCGGGGACTTGTTACGCAGTCCCGTTCAATGGCAAGGCAATGTCGGCCTGTCAGAAAGTGCGGCCCTGGAAAATATTACCCTCGGAGAGCGGCAGGAGTTCGCCCCGCAGCGTGATGCGCCGCGAGTTGAAATTGGGCGAGATGTCCACGCTGGCCTGGTTGCCCCCGTTGGGAAGGTTGATATAGACCTGTGCGGAAATCCCCGTGCCGATGACGTTCATCGACACACGGATGTTCCCCTTCTTGTCCACGCTCTGCCTGTAATCCGAGGTGCTGCCCGAGACCGTTACGCCGCCAAGGCCGTTGGGGCCGCTCACAGGGATGTCGAAAGCCACCTGCACGACGGCCTTGTCGCCCTGCACGGCGACGAAATTGGTATTGGACGAAACCTGCGCCGTCGAACCCGACTTGAAGCTCACCTGGTCGGCTTCGAGTACGAACTCCTTGGCCTCGATAGCCTTCCTGGCCTCCTCGAAAGCGAGCCGGTCGCGTGCGTCCTGTTCGGCCTTCATCTGCTTGCGGGCCATTTTCCTGGAATTCGCGTCCTGCGACTGGGCATAGCCCGTACCGGCACCGGCAAGCAGGATTGCAACGGTTAAAATCATTAGCCTTTTCATATCCGTTCTGTTTTAATCTATTCTATCTCATATACAATAGCGTTGCCGGAGTCGGATTTATTATATAAAAAGTCGATTTTATTGCCGGGACAACGGGCGGGAGTGCCGCCGGGGGCTGAAACCACATGCCGCAAAACCTCGCTGCCACCCGTCCGTTGGCGGCGGCAAGTACAACAGAGGCGGCAGAGGCGGCAAGGGCGGCAAGGGCAACAGAGGCGGCAAGGGCGGCAAGGGCGGCAAGGGCGGCGACAGGGACAGTGGATTATGCCCGAAGCGATTATTTGATTATCTTTGCCCGGTCTGCCGGGAGTTTCGGCAGGCGCGAACTACTAAACACAAACCGATGTCAACGATTTCGGCGGCGGCATTTGCGGACACGAAGCCGCATTACGACATACTCGACGGATTGCGCGGAATTGCGGCGCTGACCGTCGTGTGGTTCCATATTTTCGAAGCCTTTGCGACCAGCCACCTGGATCAGAGGATCAACCACGGCTATCTGGCCGTCGATTTCTTCTTCATACTCTCGGGGTTCGTAATCGGGTACGCCTATGACGACCGCTGGAAAAAGATGACGGTCACGGAGTTCCTCAAGCGCAGGCTCATCCGCCTGCATCCCATGGTCGTGATCGGTGCCGTGATCGGTGCCGTCATGTTCTATTTCCAGGGCTGCTCCGTCTGGGACGTGACCAAAGTCACGGTGCCGATGCTGCTGGCGGCGACGCTGATGAACGCCTGCCTGATTCCGGCAAGCCCCGGCACGGAAATCCGGGGGCTGGGCGAGATGTACCCGCTCAACGGCCCGAGCTGGTCGCTGTTTTTCGAGTACGCCGGAAATATCCTGTACGCCTTCTTCATCCGCAAACTTTCGACCGGGGCACTTTCCGTCGTGGTTTTCCTGGCCGGGTGCGGGCTGGCGGCATTCGCCGTCTGGGGGCCGCTGGGCGACATCTGCGTCGGGTTCGCCATGACCGAAGAAAATATGATCGGCGGTTCGCTGCGCCTGATGTTCGCGTTCTCGGCCGGTCTACTGCTCTCGCGCGTATTCAAACCCGTGCATATCCGGGGCGCCTTCTGGATATGCGGCCTGTGCGTCGTCGCCCTGCTGTCGGTTCCGCGCATCGGCGGCAGTGAGAATTTGTGGATGAACGGACTGTACGATACATTCTGCGCCGTCGTCGCCTTCCCCCTGCTGGTTTTTCTCGGGGCGTCGGGCAAGACCACCGACAAAGTCACCGCCCGGGTGTGCAAATTCCTGGGGGACATATCCTATCCCCTCTACATGGTGCACTATCCCTTCATATACCTCTACTACGCCTGGGTCAAGAACGGCGACCTCACGTTCCGGGAGTCGCTGCCAGGTGCCCTGGCACTTTTCTTCGGTTCGGTAATCCTGGCATGGCTGTGCCTGAGGCTGTACGACGAACCGGTGCGCAAATTTCTGTCGAAGCATCTGCTGCGGAAGGGATAGCCCAGCAAGCGCCCCGGCCGGGAGCCCTCCCGCAACGCCGGGGAATTCCCCGCAAAGCCACCGGGTTTTGCGGGGATTATATATGTATATTAGGTACACGGCGGACGGGAGAGGGCGGCAAGGCGACACGAGAAAGCGTACGGGAAAAGGCGACAGAAGAAGGCGGACGGGAGAGGAGGGTAGGGAACGCCCCACGGAAGGTTTCGAAAAAAAACTTGTCACTTTCGTTTCGAATCCCGGATATTTTTTATAGATTTGTAAAGGCCGCCGCAGGGTAGTCCCCGGCACGGGAACGGAATGCGGACAAAAGCGGCAACGACGCATCTATAACAACTCGAATATATGGAACAGTACATTTTGTCATTGGATCAGGGGACGAGCAGTTCCCGTGCGATCGTATTCGACCGGAAAGGGCAGATATGCTCGATGGCACAGCGGGAATTCACGCAGATATTCCCCAAGCCGGGATGGGTGGAACACAACCCGCACGAGATATGGTCGTCGCAGGCTTCGGTGATCGCCGAGGCGATCGCGGCCATCGACATCAACGGCCTGAACATCGCGGGCATCGGCATCACCAACCAGCGGGAGACCACGATCGTGTGGGATTCGGAGACCGAAGAGCCGGTCTACAACGCCATCGTCTGGCAGGATCGCCGCACCTCGGAGTACTGTGACCGGCTGAAGGCCGAGGGGCAGACCGAATTCATCCGCGAAAGGACGGGGTTGATCGTCGACGCCTATTTCAGCGCCACGAAGATCAAATGGATTCTGGACAACGTGGCGGGGGCGAGAGAGCGGGCCGAGAAGGGCAAACTGATGTTCGGCACGGTCGACTCGTGGCTCATCTGGCGCCTCACGCGCGGCGAGGTGCACGTGACGGACGTGAGCAACGCCTCGCGCACGATGCTCTTCAACATCCATACGCTGCAATGGGACGAGGAGCTGCTGAGGCTGTTCGGCATCCCCGCTTCGATGATGCCCCAGGTGAAGTCGTCGAGCGAGGTATACGGCGCGACGAAGACCACGATCTTCGCCCACAAGGTACCCATCGCGGGCATCGCGGGCGACCAGCAGGCAGCGCTGTTCGGGCAGATGTGCGTCGAGCCCGGGTCGGTGAAAAACACCTACGGCACGGGGTGCTTCCTGCTGATGAACAGCGGGGAAAAGCCCATCACATCGTCGAACAACCTGCTGACGACCATCGCATGGAAGATCGGCGACAAGGTCGACTACGCGCTCGAAGGGAGCATCTTCGTCGGCGGGTCGGTCGTGCAGTGGCTGCGCGACGGGCTGGGGATCATCCGCTCGTCGTCCGAAGTCGAAGCCCTGGCCGCTTCGGTACCCGACACCAACGGCGTCTATTTCGTGCCGGCGCTCACGGGGCTGGCAGCCCCGTACTGGGATCAGTATGCCCGGGGAGCCATCAGCGGCATCAGCCGCGGCACGACGGCCGCGCATATCGCCCGCGCGGCGCTGGAGGGGATCGCCTACCAGACGCTGGACATCGTGGGCGCCATGCAGCGCGACTCGGGCATCACGCTCCGGGAGCTGAAGGTCGACGGCGGCGCGGCGCGCAACAACCTGCTGATGCAGTTCCAGTCCGACCTGCTGGACACGCGCGTCATACGCCCGGGCGTGACGGAAACCACGGCGCTGGGTGCGGCTTACCTGGCCGGACTGGCCGTAGGCTACTGGGGAAGCATCGACGAAATCCGGCAGCAATGGCAGGCGGAGCACGTATTCGAACCCACGGCCGACCGCTCGCAGATCGGGAAGGCCGTCGCAGGGTGGGAAGACGCCGTACGCAGGGTACTGCGCAACAGCAAAGACTAAAATACCGGGATTATGGAAATCACACTGTTTACCAAGTGCCTGTTCGAATTCATCGGGACACTGGTGCTCGTACTGCTGGGCGACGGGGTCGTCGCATCGACGGTACTGAAACAATCGAAAGGTTTTAACGGCGGATGGGCCGTAATCACAATCGCGTGGGGCCTGGCCGTGATGTGCGGCGTGCTGATCGCGGGCCCCTATTCGGGGGCACATCTCAACCCCGCGGTCTCGGTCGGGCTGGCCGTGGCGGGGTCGTTCCCGTGGGCGTTCGTGCCCGGGTACATCGCGGCACAGCTGCTGGGCGGCTTCTGCGGGGCCGTACTGGTCTATGTCTATTACAAAGACCACTTCGACGCCACGGACGACCCGGCGACCAAGCTCGGCGTATTCTGCACCATGCCCGCGATCATGGACAAGCCGCGCAACCTCTTCTGCGAATTCCTCGGCACGTTCCTGCTGGTGTTCGTGATCCTGGCCATCGGCAACGAACAGAACACCCCTGAAATCGGGATGGGAAGCCTCGGAAGCCTGCCCGTGACGATGCTCATCATGGCCATCGGCATGTCGCTGGGCGGCACGACGGGCTATGCCATCAACCCGGCGCGCGACCTGCCTCCGCGTGTGGCCCACAGCATCCTGCCCATCAGGGGGAAGGGCACGAGCGGGTGGGGTTACAGCTGGGTACCCGTAACGGGGCCCGTACTGGGCGCACTCGCCGCAGGGCTGATTTACGGATGCGTCTATATGTGCGGCTGACGGCAGCAGCCCCCATACCTCCTCCATGGCCGCTCCTGACAGGGGAGCGGCTTTTTCGTATCCGGCAGGAAGCGGGGAGGGGAGGCCGAAAGCGAATAATCATCATAAACCGTTACCGTGCCGGACATGACCGCGACGGAAACCGGTTTCCGGGGTGAATATTTCATTTAGTCCGCTAAATTTCAGATAAATAAAACAGGAGATGGATCCGGAGGCAAATCCGGGCATTAAATATTGCATTATCAGTATATTATATATAAATGACAGTCCCTGCAAATACGCTTCAAAGGCCACTAAAGCACACAATATCATCGACATAAATGCGGATAATTGGCTATAATTTTGTATCTTTGCACCCAGTGACCAACTCTTCTTATTAAATTTACTTGATTATGTATTCGCCAGATTCCGCCTTTACGGGGCGGCATCCGGTTGTCGGGCCATACCCGGCCAGGATGACACGCACCCGTAATTATGAATTCGACTTCATGTCGTGTTTCTCGAAACACATCTCCGACTACGAGAAAGCCGGGCGCAAAGGCTCGGCTGCGAACTACCGGTCGTCATACAGGCTGCTGCTGAGTTTCCTCGACGGCCAGCACCTGACGTCGCAACACCTCTCGGCCCGCTGGGTAGAGCGTTACGAACGCTGGCTCCGGGCGCGGGGCGTGACAACCAACACGGTGACGTTCCACCTGCGCAACCTGAGGGCGGTTTACAACCGTTCCGTGAAAAAACGGTTCATACCGGCCTCGTTCCCCAATCCCTTCTTCCACCTGACCGTCAGGCAGACCGTAACGCGCAAACGGGCGCTCTCACGCGAAACCATCAAACGGATATGCACGGCCGACCTCTCGGCGCTGCATCCCAAGTACTCCCTCGCACGCGACATCTTCATGTTCAGTTTCTTCACCCGCGGCATGTCGTTCGTAGATATGGTCTCCCTGCGCAACAGCGACATCCATGACGGCGTATTGACCTATGCACGCCACAAAACGGGGCAGATGCTCTCGATGCGCATCGAGCCGCAGCTGCAGCACATCATCGACCGTTATAGCAATGCTTCGCCCTATATACTCCCCGTACTGGCAAAAGACGACAGCTATGACAATTACCGCCAGCAGCAGCGCGAGCTGAATAAATTTATCCGAAAAATCGGAGTCCTGCTCAATATCCCGGAACCGCTGACATTCTATGTCGCACGACACTCATGGGCAACTCTGGCCCGTGATTGCGGCACACCGCTCACGGTGATCAGCGCCGGGATGGGACACACGTCCGAACGGACGACGCGCATCTATCTCGCACAACTCGACCACAACATCATCGACAAAGCCAATCGAAAAATCATCGACTTGCAGTAAAAGACGGTTTCGTATAATATCCGGATTTTTTGGTTAGGACGAAAGGAAACAGGCAATAAAAAAAATCAAGACCCATTATTACCAATAATGGGTCACGAAATCGTAATAAGTTGTATTATAGACGTTTCAATTCACCTGCAAAAATAGAATTAATTATATTCATAACCAAATTTTTCAGGAGGAAAAAACGCATATCTCAGCGTAAGATACTGTAAACAAGAATCTTGTATCGTTTTATTTTTATTTTTATTCCGGACAGACCGAAAATGTCCTGACAGCCCCCGCCATGCCTTCGGGAAAGTGTCCAAACAGCGTATTTACCGACTGGTAACCAAGCACATACGCCAAAGGAGACCCATTATTGGTAATAATGGGTCACGAAAAACACATACAAATCACTGATTAATAATAATTTACATTCGATGTTTTCCGCAAGAATCCTGTGGGCGGTAAAGATACTGCTCGTACTGCACAAGGCGTCGGAAGCAGGGACTCCCCTGATGAAAGGCCGCGAATTGCAGGCTGCATGTGTGGGCCCCGATGCGGACACCTATATATATTGCCGTACTTTACGGGAACTGGCGGCCAAAACGGACTACCTGATTTGCGTATTCCAGTCGGGAAGAACCTTCTACCAATGGAACCCGAACCACCGCCCGACGCTGTACGACCTGATCTGCAGGCTGGACGGAGGCATGCATGAAGTCTCGCACACCTTCTGGACATACGAAAATACACGCACGATGCAGCCCCTCCAGAAAGTGTGCAAGGAGTACGACAACCTCATACAAACCTATTTATCAGAAATATACATAGAAGAATTGGAATCACCCGCCCTGTTCAGGCAAAGCCGGTTCCGGTTGCCGCAGGCAACGCCCCAGGTCACGGGGGACACAGGAACAGGCTCGCTTTAGCCCTCTCTCGTCAGCGAACAAAAACACATTCATGGAAAAACAAACAATCACCGATCATACAGAATCCGGCAAAAATTAAATGGAAACAACGATACCAGCCGATTTCATCCTGTCGCTACTGGCAATCGCCGCCTCGGCATTGGCGGGGG